>JANMRE010000780.1:0-7580 GCA_031370885.1 Gemmatimonadaceae bacterium | reverse complement strand
TCTCTCTCGACTCAATCAGCCGGGCATCTGGCTGGCGGCGGCCGGTCAGATTTTCTTTACGCTCTCCGTTGGCATGGGCTCGCTGCAGGCGTACGCGTCGTACCTGTCCACGAAGGATGATATCGCGCTGAACGGACTGGCGACGGCCGCCACGAACGAGACGGCGGAAGTGGTGCTTGGCGGATCGATCGCCATTCCCGCGGCGGTGGTGTTTTTTGGCGTCGCGGGGGCCATGCAGATTGCGCAAGGCGGTTCGTTCGATCTGGGCTTTGCCACGATGCCGGTGGTGTTCCAACAGATCGACAAGACACTGCCCATCGGTAATCTGCTGGGCGTGATGTGGTTCGGACTGCTGTTCTTTGCCGGTATCACGTCGTCGGTGGCCATGCTCACTCCGGTCACGGCGTTTTTCCGCGAAGAGTTTGGCGTCAAGCGCGAAACGGTTGCCTGGACACTGGGCGCGCTATGCTTCGGGATCGGCCTCATGCATGTACGTTGGCTGGGACACGGCTTCCTGGATGAATGGGATTACTGGGTCGGTACGTTCGGCCTCGTACTCGTCGCCGTGCTGGAGACCATCATCTTCATCTGGATCTTCAAGCCCGACAATGCGTGGAAGTCCATTCATATGGGCGCCGACATCAACATTCCGCGCATCTTCAAGTTCATCATGACGTACGTGACGCCGCTGTACCTGCTGATCATCCTCACGTGGTGGGGCAAGGACGAGGCGCTGCCGATTCTGCTGAATCAGCGCTCGGCGGGCAGCGCGAGCCCGGTCACCGACGCCGACATGCCGTTCATCCTGCTGTCGCGCGGCATTCTCGTGCTGTTCACTGTAGTGTTCGTGTTCATTATCCGTACAGCGTGGAAGCGGAACAAATACGATGACCGTAAGGGCTTCGTCGAAATTTCCACCAACCGAGCGGAGGCCTGATGTCCGGTGGCGCTATTGCCTTCATGGCGGCGAGTTGGACGTTCGTGTTGGGATTGACGTTCTGGTGTTTCTACGTGCTCCTGACGGATAAGAAGCATCACGATCCAGACGGAATCGGGCCGCAATCGCCGCCTGAAGCGGGGAAAATAGGGAGTAGAAAGTAGGCAGTAGTCAGTAGTGAAGTACCATGAACAGAGTAGGGAGTACGGGAACAGAGTAGGGAGTAGCGGGGCAGACCAGATCGGTCTGCCCCGCTGTTGGTATCTCGTCAGATTTTGCGCAACTCGATCAGCAATGCTTATTCGTGTCGGTCAGGATGTCTGTTCGCGTCCCTTTCCGTTCCGCCCGACTTCAGGAGGATCGAGCCATGTCCCGTTGGTTACGTCGCATTGGTTTCGCAATTGGCAGCCTGCTTGGCCTCGTCGCGGTGTTTGTTGGCTGGGCATACTATGCGAGCAAACAGAAGGCGGAGAAGCGCTACGACGTCGCGCTGACACCGTTTACCGCCGCTTCCGACTCCGGCGCGATTGAACGTGGCAAGCACCTGGCCGAGTCGATCACCAAGTGCGTTATCTGCCATGGGCCAGACCTTGGCGGTGCGACACTGGTGGACGATCCAGCATTGGGTGTCCTTGCCGGCAAGAATATCACCAGCGCCGGCGGCGTGGTGGGCGCCTACACCGACGCCGAGCTGGCGCGACTCATCCGACACGGCATCAAGCGCGATGGTCGCGCGGCGTTGCTCATGCCGTCGGAGGACTGGGTGTCGCTTACCGATGAAGACCTGTCAGCCATTATCGCATATATGCGGTCGGTTGCGCCGGTTGACCGGCCAAGCGTGCCGGTGATGCTCCGACCCGTTGGTACGGTGCTGATGGCCACCAACCAACTGCCACTGTACTCCGCGGAGCTCATTGATCACTCAGTCAAACCGCTACCATCAATAGTTGCCGACTCGACCGTCGCCTATGGGCACTATCTGGCGGACATTGGCGGATGCACCGGCTGTCATGGTCCGGGACTCAGTGGCGGTCCGATTCCGGGATTGCCGCCAGACACTCCTCCAGCGGCAAACCTGACACCGACCGGCATCAGTCACTACACGGATGCGCAGTTGGAAATCGCGCTGCGAACTGGCGTTCGTCCCGACGGTACCAAGCTGAAGGAGCCGATGCCGGTCACATCGACGATGTTGATGACACCGGTTGAGATGTCCGCCGTCATCAAGTTCCTGCGGACGGCGGCACCGAAAGCATTTGGTGGTCGATAGTCGCCGCCTACTTCGCGATGCCCGCCGGAAGTTCGAAAAGTTTCGGATCGTTCGGGGCAAATGTGACTGTGGCGACCGTAATCACGATGTCCCCCTGTGGATTGGTCAACACCTGTTTTGTCACGACCATCTTGCCATCGAACGCCTTGTACTCTTTGAACACCGACTTTTGTTCACCCGCAGGAGTCGGCACAATCTGTCCGCGTCGCAACCCGCTGGCGACCTCAAAAAAGTCGGTTCGCTCGCGACCCGCCTTCGTGGTAATCGTGACCTTGTAGCACGGTACGCCATCGAAGTCCTCCTGGCCCACTACGGTGGCTTTGGCAAATCGCGACGGATCGAGGAATGCCGAGCCCACAACATTGGCTTCAATCGCATAGGACTCGTCGGTTGGTGTCATCCTGGCCACCGAACCATCCGGCTGCGCATTCCACACCACGGCGCCGTCACTCCCCTGCTCCACTTTTCCCATGCCGAGGTCGATGATCATGCGCATCTTGCTGGGCACCGAGCTGTAACGCTCGTACGTGCCGGTGAGGCCAGCGAACGTGATATCGGCCGTGCCTTTTTCCGCCCGGTGGGACACCTTGGCCCATGCGTCCCGACCGCCAACCGCCGACGCGTACTTGTCATACACTTGTTGCACCGACGGCAACTGCGCCTCGGCGCGAACGTTGGCGGTGAAAACCAGCACCGCAGCCATCGCCGCGCGACGAACTTCCATCATTGTGACTCCTGTTGAGGTGAACGGCCGGGCATACGAGTCGGTCCAGCGACCGGTTTCGAAACGGCGGCTCACACGCGCGCCGCTGCCGGAATAACACCGTGGAACGGTGAGTCAGCGCCAGCCCGCAAGGCTTCAATGCGTTCTTCAACGAATTCCACCAACTCACCCATGGTCTCCGCATCGAACACCAGTTTGACGCCCGCTGCCTTGTACAGATCAGGGAGCGATTGCGTTCCACCCAGCGACAGGAACCGCTTGTATGCGGCAACCGCGCTGCCGGCATCACGCACCGCGTTCCGGAACACCTGCAACGCACCCATCTGCGCAATGCCGTACTCGATGTAGTAAAAGGGGAGTTCGAAGATGTGCAGTTGCCGGTACCAGCGGGACACACGTTCAGGGTCGAGGCCCGACCAGTCGACGCCGATCTCGAAGCGGGAACGCAGGGCCAGCCACTGCGCATCGCGCGCATCACGGTCCGCCCCCGCCGGATGCGTGTAGATCCACGCCTGGAACGCATCGACGCTGGCGATGTGGACCACACTGGAGAGCACATCCTCAAGATGCTCGAGCCACGCCACGCGCGCCTGCTCCGGTGAGTAGTAGCCGTCGGGTACAACCAAATACGGCATGGCCAACAACTCCATGCCCATGGACGCCAGCTCCGCCGCCTCGTGCCCGCTGCGCCGTTGCCACGTGAAGGGCAGCGCGTGCGTGGCGAAATCGTGAAAACAGTGACCGGCCTCGTGCACCAGCGTATTCACGTCGTCCGGTACTCCCACTGCGTTCATGAAAATGAACGGGCGGCCGCGAAACGCGAGATCGGTGCAATAGCCGCCAGGCGCCTTGCCGGGTCGACTCTCAAGGTCAAGCAGTTGTTCGTCGGCCATGATTTTGAATCGTCCGCCCAGTTCCGGATCAACCCGACTAAAGATGCGTTGCGCACGACTCACAAACGTCTGCACGTCGGCAAACGGATGCAACGGTTCGGTGATATTGAGATCCACCGTGACATCCCACGGTCGCAGCGTCGGGACGTCAAGCGATTGCTGACGATGGGCCATCAGTCGCGCCACGGCAGGAGTAACAGTGGCAATCACCGCTTCATGAAAACGCGCACAGTCGGCCGAGGTGTAGTCGAACCGATGCTTGGAAGCAAAGCAGTATTGCTGGTAATCGGTGCAACCAGCTTCCCGCGCCACCGCAACCCGCAGCGCGTACATCCTGTCGAACTGTTCGGCGAGGGCATCACGCTGTTCGAGATAGGCCGCTGCTCCCAGGCGAAACGCCCGCTCGCGCTCGACGCGATTGGCCGACTTGAGATATGGCTGCAATTGCGGAATGGTCTTGTGCTCACCATCCCAATCAACACTCAAGCCACCGGTGATTTTCTGGTATCCTGCCGACAACTCCTCAATCTGCGAAAACCGGTCGACATTGGCTTCGCGAAAGAGTTCGATGTCGGCGCGGAATCGTCGCAACGTGGTTTCGAGATCCGGTCGCGACCATCCGAGTCCGAGCAAACGTCGCGCCAGGCGCACCTGCTGTTCGTCGAGTCGCGGAAAAATCTCCATGGAAAACCGGAGATACGCCCGTTCGGCTGCGGTGTCGGCCGTATTGCCGGTGTACGCAATCATGGCCAACGTACCGGCTTCGCCAATCAGGGTGTCGAGGCGTGACCACGCGGCCAGCCACGCTTCCACGCCGACATCGTCGCCAGCGAGTGGCGCATCAGCAAGGTGATTGTAAAACGGCAGGACATCGTCCCACGCAGCGTCGCGAAACGCCTCCGGAGAGGCGGGGAGGTCGATCATGTGACAATTGAGAGTGTTGATGACGGTCCCGACGGCTATTCGCCGTACGGAATCCAGATGTTCTTGACTTGCACGGCACGCCGCAGGAATTCGCGGCCCTCACCAACACGGGGATCGAGCCACTCGCGACCGGACCACTCGGTCCAGGTGCGCTTGAGATTGGCGGCCGACGCCCGTTCCACCTGAGTCGCGCCTTCGCGCGACCCGACAAACCAGACTGCATCAACATCATCGTGGTCGGCGAGCACCTTGGAGAGTACGTCGCGACTACCGGTCACGAGGTTGAGCGCACCGGCGGGCACGTCGGATGTCTCAAGCACGCCATAGAAGTCGGTGGCCGCCAACGGATACTGCTGCGAGGGAATCGCGACCACACGGTTCCCCGTGGCCAGCAAAGGTGCCGCCAGTGAAACCAATCCCAGCAAGGGATACGGATCGGGACACGCGACACCCACCACGCCAATCGGCTCATGCATGGCCAGCGAGACACCGCGCATCGGGACATCGTGCACCGCCCCATCGAACTTGTCGGCCCACGCCGCGTAGGTGAACAGGCGCGCGATACTGGCTTCGACTTCGCGCGCGGCGTCGGCCAGTGCATCGCCGGTCATGGCACGAATGCGCTCGGCGAACTCGCGCTGACGCGCGGACAGATTCTCCGCGATGAAAAACAAAATCTGGGCGCGCTGGTGCCCGGAGAGCCTGGACCACCCCGCACCGGCATGCGCCGCCTCGACGGCATTGCGGATATCCTTGCGATTGCCATCACCCACGTCACCAACCGCCCGACCCGAAACATCGCGCACCACGCGCGTATAACCGGAATCCGGTCGCGCTTGTTTGCCACCGATAAACAACTTGGGAGTTCGATCGATCGGCGGCAGATCTGAGACAACCGTCTCGGCGGCCAACAATTCCCCAGGCGCAAAGGCCGTGGTCACGAACGGCAAGGGCGCGGTTCCCTGCGGCATCGTCGGTTTGAGATACTCCCACATGCCCTCGCGGCCACCCTCGCGGCCAAATCCTGACTCGCGATAGCCGCCAAATCCCGCCGAGGCATCGAACTGATTCGTGCAGTTGATCCAGACCACACCGGCCTTGATCTTCGGTGCCACGTCGAGCGCCAGATTGATGTTCTCGCTCCAGACACTCGCCGCCAGTCCGAATGGCGTGTTATTCGCCAAGGCCACCGCTTCGTCAGGTGTGCGAAACGTCATGCTGACCAACACCGGTCCGAAGATCTCCACCTGAGCGATCGTTGACGACGGGGCCACGTCGGTAAAGAGCGTGGGTGGATAGAACCACCCGTCAACCGGCACCGCCCACGTAGGCTGCCAGCACACAGCGCCTTCGCTGACCCCTTGCGCCACCAGTGATTTGATCCGTTCGAGTTGCACCGGCGCCACAATGGCGCCCATGTCCACCGATTTGTCCAAAGGAGAGCCAACGCGCAACCGCTCCATCCGCGCACGCAGTTTCTCCAGCAAACGCTCGGCAATGCCTTCCTGGACGAGCAGTCGTGATCCCGCGCAGCACACCTGGCCCTGATTGAACCAGATCGCATCCACCACGCCTTCCACAACGCTGTCGAGATCGGCGTCTTCAAACACCACAAACGGACTTTTCCCGCCCAACTCGAGCGACAGACCCTTTCCCGTGCCTGCGGTCGCAACGCGAATCGCGCGGCCCACCTCGGTGCTTCCGGTGAACGCGATCTTGTCAACGTCAGAATGTTCGACGATGGCGGCTCCCGCGCGACCATCGCCCGTAATGAGATTGAACACCCCTGGCGGCAGCCCGATTTCGTGCACCAACTCGGCGAATCGCAACGCGGAGAGCGGTGTGTATTCGGCGGGCTTCATTACGACCGTGTTCCCCGCGGCCAGCGCCGGAGCCACTTTCCAGGCGAGCATGAGCAGCGGGAAATTCCACGGGATAATCTGGCCCACCACTCCGTAGCCATGATGTCCGCTGAATTCGCTGTCGAGCAACTGCGCCCATCCCGCGTGATGATAGAAGTGGCGGGCAACCAACGGGATGTCGATGTCGCGTGTTTCGCGAATCGGCTTGCCGTTGTCCATCGATTCGATCACGGACAGATGCCGCGCGTGTTTCTGGATACCCCGCGCTATTGCATACAGCCACCGCGCGCGCGCATGCCCATCAAGCGCCTGCCAGGCCGGGAGCGCAGCGCGCGCTGCCGCCACGGCCGCGTTGACGTCGGCAACCGAACCCTCAGCCACCTGCGCGAGTGCTGCACCGTTGGATGGATCGTGAACCACGAAGTACTCGCCGCTCTTCGGCTCCACAAACCGGCCACCGATATAGTGACCGAACCGATGCGCACGCGCATCCAGCCACTGACGCACAGGACCATCGCCCTCTGGCGCCGGACCGTAGCTCATACTGTCGAAAATCTCGCGCACGGCCGACGGCGACGCGCCGGCACTCGCCGAAGTGGTCATGGCCTACACCATTGGCATGTGATGTGACGCCGCATAACGACCGGTCACGAAATGCTCGAGTTGGCGCTCGATATCGGTCAGCAGTCCACTGGCACCGAAACGGAACAGATGCGGACGCAGCCAGCGATCACCCAACTCCTCCTTCATGAGAATGAGCCAGTCGAGGGCTTGCTTCGCCGACCGAATACCACCGGCCGGCTTGAAGCCCACTTCGTGACCCTCGCGTGCGCCGTATTCGCGAATCATGCGCGTCATCACGAGTCCTACTGACAGGGTGGCGTTGGTTGGTTCCTTGCCCGTGCTCGTCTTGATGAAATCCGAACCGGCCATCATTGAGACCAGACTCGCCCGCGCCACGTTGGTGAGC
>JANMRE010000723.1:0-3321 GCA_031370885.1 Gemmatimonadaceae bacterium | reverse complement strand
GACCGACTCTGCTATATCGCCAATGCGTGGGGCGCCGAACCCCGTGCGCAACTGGCCGAACTGCTGCTGGAGAAGAGCGGCTTTGAGAAGGGTCGCGTGTTCTTCACCCTGGGCGGCGCCGATGCGAACGAACACGCCGTGAAGTTTGCTCGGCAGGCCACGCGTCGTCCACGCGGCATCGTGATTGCCCGCGACCGCTCGTATCACGGTGCGAGTTATGCCACCATGGCGCTGTCTGGCGACACGCGCACGCACGCGCAGGTAGATCCCGCGTTGCACCACGTCGTCCACGCACCGCCGCCTTACGCCTATCGATGTCCGTTTGGCACAACCGATGCCAACGAGTGCGGGTGCCTCGCGGCGACGCACATTGGTGAACTGATTGAGCGGTCTGGTGCCGCCGATGTGGCTGCCGTGCTTATGGAACCCGATGCCGGCACCAACGGCATTGTTGCGCCCGATACGTATTGGCCCGCACTGCGTGCCATCACGCGAACGCATGGCACGCTGCTGATCGCTGACGAAGTCATGAGCGGATTCGGTCGCTGTGGCGAATGGTTTGCCTGGCAGCGGCATGGTGAAGCGGGTCGCCCCGACCTGATGACGCTCGCCAAGGGGCTCACCGGCGCACATCTCCCGCTGGGTGCCGTGGTGCTTTCGGCTGATGTTTCGGCGCGTCTTGAGCGCGAAATGCTTTACACCGGACTCACGTATTGCGGGCATCCGCTGTCGTGTGCGGCAGCCGTTGCCGCTGTCGAGGCCTATGCGAATGAGGGACTGATTGAGCGCTCGCGCCGCCTCGGCGCAGACATGGTTATCGCGCTGCGCGCGATGCAGTCGCGACACGCGGTGATTGGCGAGGTGCGCGGTGGACACGGACTGTTCGCCGTGGTCGAACTGGTGGCCAATCGCGAGACGCGTGAACCGCTCGCGCCGTGGTCCAACACGCCCGCTCCGCTGGCTGCCCTCGTGCGCGATGGGCTTGCGGCCGGCGTATCGTTTGCCTCGCGCGGAAATCTGCTGCTGCTCGCCCCACCTCTGGTGATCGCTGAGCACGACCTCGCTCGCGCGCTGGCATTGCTCGACCAATTGCTCGACGTGCACTTCCCGAGTCGCTCGGACGCAACATGACCGCGTTCCTGTCGTTGCGCGACGCGATGGCACTGCATGTGCGCGATGGCATGACGGTGGCCATGGAAGGGTTCACGCACCTCATTCCATTCGCCGCAGGGCACGAACTCATTCGCCAGCAGCGTCGCCAACTCACACTGGTGCGCATGACACCCGATCTGATTTACGACCAGATGATCGGTATGGGGTGCGCGACGTCGCTGATATTTTCCTGGGGTGGCAACCCCGGCGTTGGGTCGCTGCACCGCCTGCGCGACGCGATCGAAAAGCAGTGGCCGCACGCCATCAGCATCGATGAACACAGTCACGCCGGAATGGCCGTTCGCTATTCGGCCGGCGCGAGCGGGTTGCCGTTTGGCATACTCAAAGGGTACACGGATACCGACCTGCCGGCCGCGAATGCAGCGCACATCGCGACGATCACCTGTCCCTTCACGGGCGAAGCCCTCACGGCGCTCCCAGCCATCACTCCCGACGTCACCGTGTTGCACGCTCAGCAGGCCGATCGGGAAGGGAACGTGCTGCTTCGCGGCATTGTCGGCGCCAGCCGCGAAGCAGCGATGGCGGCGCGTACGCTTGTGATCACCGTGGAACAGGTGGTAGACCAACTCGACGCGCCGATGAACGCATTGGTGATTCCGCACTGGCAGATTGCGGCGATTGCTGAAGTACCCGGTGGGGCGTATCCATCGTATGCACACGGTCACTATGCACGCGACAATGCCTTCTATCTGGCGTGGGACGACATTGCCCGATCGCGTGAAGGTTTCCTGCGCTGGATGGAGCGACACGTTCTGGGCACTGCACACCACGCGGCTTTCCTGCGCAGCGTTGGAGCGGGGGAATGACACCGACCGACTACACGCAAGATGAAATGATGACTGTCGCTGCCGCTCGGCGACTTCGCAACGGCGCCGTGTGTTTTGTGGGCATCGGACTTCCCAGCGCCGCCTGCAACCTGGCGCGACTCACTCACGCACCCGATCTCGTGCTCATTTACGAATCCGGTACGGTGGGCACGCGCCCCACGGTACTGCCACTCTCGATTGGCGACGGCGAACTGGCCGACACCGCACGCACAGTGATTCCGTTGCCAGAGATTTTCACGCACTACCTGCAACGCGGTCGTGTAGACGTGGGATTCCTTGGCGCGGCGCAGATCGATCGATTCGGTAACCTGAACAGCACAGTGATCGGTGCATACGATCATCCCACCGTTCGGCTTCCCGGTTCCGGCGGTGCGCCTGAGATTGCCATGCATGCGCGTGAGGTGCTGGTGGTGATGAAGCAGTCCAGGAAGTCGTTCGTGGAGCAACTTGATTTCCGTACCAGCGCCGGTCGCCCCAGCGCACTCATTACCGATCTCGGCGTGTTCGAGCCCTACACCGCAACGGGTGAACTCACATTGACCGCCGTATTCGACGGCGTCACGGTGGACGCCGTGCGCACCGCCTGCGGTTGGCCACTGCAAGCTGTCAGCGAATTGTTGACTGTCACTCCGCCATCAGAATCCGAGCTCGCCGTCCTCCGCGCGCTACACACCCGTACCCGCGACGCGCACGCACACCGTATACGCATCACCCTCCCGCAGTAGTTCTACTTCCTACTCTGCTCCCAGTACTTCCTACTCTGCTCCCAGTACTTCCGACTTTCGACTTCTTACTTCCTACTGAGCGCATGTCTCATCGCACTTCGCTTCCAGGCCCAAAGGCGCTCTCCCTCATCGCCCGCGACGCCGAGGTCGTCTCGCCGTCGTATCCGCGCGACTATCCGTTCGTGATGTCGCACGGCAAGGGTGCTGAAGTGTGGGATGTGGATGGTAATCGCTTCCTCGATTTCGCCGCCGGTATCGCGGTGTGCAGCACCGGGCACTCGCATCCCCACGTGGTTGCCGCCATCTGCGAAGCCGCTCAGGGATTCCTTCATATTTCAAGCGATTACTGGCATGAAGGCCAGATCCGGCTAGGGGAGCGCATTCGCGATCTCAAGCCAATGGGCGACGAAGCGGTGATGAGCTTCATGTGCCAGAGCGGCACCGAATCAGTGGAAGGAGCGCTCAAGCTGGCGCGCTACGTGACCGGTCGCAGTCGGTTTATCGGCTTTCTGGGCGGCTTCCACGGCCGCACCATGGGGTCATTGTCGTTCACGTCCAGCAAGTACACGCAGCAGGCGGGCTTCTTCCCCACAATG
>JANMRE010000650.1:0-5433 GCA_031370885.1 Gemmatimonadaceae bacterium | reverse complement strand
AGCATCGCGTGGTGCAGACCCCCATCACGCACGCCGAGTTCAGCGGAATCCGTGTGACACCCAACGTGTATACCACCATAGACGAAATTGATCGCTTCAGTGAACTCGTGCTGCGCGCCATGCGGACGGGCATCGCGTGATGCGCCCAGGTCCCGCGTGACGTCACGTTCTCTGCGCGGTTGTCTTGTGGCGCTCGCGCTCGTCGCCATGCCGTGGACACTGGGCGCGCAATCGTTCGAGGGCGCGATCACCGTGCGTCTCACCAGCGGTGGTCGAAGCGGGCCCGGTGCGCAGGACGTGGAGTACCTGAGTCGCGGCGGCAATGTGCGGGTGAATGTCATGTCGCCCGCCGGCCCGGTGGCAATTCTCGGACTCGCCGCGGAGGCCAAAACGTATCTGGTGATCGAATCCCAGCGGGCGTACATGGAGGTGCCCACCGGAGACGCGTTGGGGTCACTCGCCACGTCGGCGGGCGCGACGACGGTCACGAAGTCGGGCCGCAAGGAGACGATTGCCGGTTACGAATGTGAACACATCATTGTCGAGTCAAGAGGCGACGCCGGTATCCGAAAAACCGACATGTGTCTGACGTCGGCGCTGGGACCGTATGTCAATCCGATGGCGTCGCTGGCCGGCGGACGCATGGCGCCGTGGCAGCAGGCGCTGACATCAGATGGCGGCTTTCCGCTCAAAGTGACGCTTCCCGATGGTTCCGTCGCCCTCGAAGTGACGAAAATCGAAAAGCGTCGCATAATTGACGCGTTGTTCCGGATTCCCCCGGAGTACAACAAGATGGACATGCCGAAGCGGCCGTAGCGCCGACCGTCTGCCGTGTTCCAATGTTCCATGCGTTGCAGAACGACACGGCGACATAGTGCTGAAACCTCTGCCGCGTCGTCGCGTTAGGGACAACAGATGCATGGTGCCCCTGTCACGACGGCGCCCTCGTGTATCGCTTCCTGTTTCAGCTCGAGGACTTCTCAATGATCACGTTCATCCTGTCGTTCGCCATCGCCACGGTCCTTGCCATCGTGTTGCACGGTGCCGCGCGACGCTTTGTGCGCAATCGCTTGCGCTACGTAGATGCGGTACAGAAAGCCATCGTTCCATGGGCTGCCGGTGGCGCCGCGTTTCTGGTGGGTGCGCTGCTGGTACCGGTGATCCCCATTGTCGGCATCGGCACCGCGATTACGGCGGCATTGGCGGTGGGCTCAGGCGTGGCGGCCGGTGCGAAGGACATTCGGCAGGGTACGTTACCGGTCGTGTACGGCGGTCGCTGAACACGACGCGGTCACATCCAGTACTCGTACTTGCCAGTCGCAAACACGAATGCTGACAGCGCGCCATTCGTGACCGCGTGCACGAGCACGATGTCTCCAAGGGACTTCGTGCGCCAGAACCACCAGTTGTAAATCAGGCCGCACAGCAAACCAACCTCCCAGTACGGTCCATGTTCTGCGGCGAACAGCACGGCCGAGATCACGAACGCCATCGCGGTGTAGCGTCCAAGCGGCACGCGCTGCCAATCGGGGTTCACGATCCACCGCGGCAACCAGCCGCGCCAGAACAGCTCTTCGAGAATCGGTACCAGCAACGTGGCCCGAACAATGCGCAGCGTGACAACCAGCGGATTGGCCAGGTCGGCCGGTGCAATCGAGTTGGTAATCGTCCCGGTCACCCCGTTCTGAAAGATCCAGTGGCTGCGCCATCCCGGGATCAGCAGATCGGGGGCAACCCACATCGCACACACCGCGAGTCCCAACAGCACACTGCCCACCACATGGTGCACCCGCATGGTTCGGATGATCCCACCGGAGGCCACCACCAACACCGCCACCAGCACGGCTACGCGGACAATCGATTCCCACGGTTGCCCCACGGGCATCAGCGGCGCAGCCGCCAGCAGTCCCATGAAAACCGCGAAGGGCGCGACCCAGGCCAGCACGGGGTACCGCTGCAGAAACGAACGCATTGGCGCAAAAGGGGCTGGAGGGTTACTCACTGAACGATCTGAGCGGGGTGTTCGCGAACGAGCATCGCCTGGGCGCCGGCGAAGTCCAGTAGCAGGACGTCGCCCTCGCCGTGTACAATACGCACCGTCATAGTGTGGGGCGCGGCGGGATTATCGGTGTGCAGCAGTTCACCATCCACGCGGTAGAGCAGGGCGATCACCTGATCAGTGCCCCCGACATCGACGTGGTAACGCAGTTGTCCGTCACGGAGAAACTCCATGCGGACCCCCGGTGCGAAATCGAGTGTCGGGTCGGCGCCCATGAGTCGCCAGGCACCGAGCAACCAGGAAGGAGTCATGAGCAAGGATGCAGAGGGGCGGGGTCAGGCGTGTTGATATCTAATGCGCACCACCGGCGTTGGCGCGCTTCGGCATTGGCCATGCTGACGGCCGTCGCGTGCGTGTGGGTGCCAGCGCTCCACGCGCAACCCATCGTCGATCACCAGGCATTTGACGCGCTCTTGCACCAACACGTGCGGAAGGGGTATGTCGACTACGAAGCGTTCGCGCGCGCGCCGGAATTCGCCACGTACCTCGCGTCGCTCGAACGCGTTCTCCCGGAAACGCTTGATGACGACGAACGCCTCGCGTTCTGGATCAACGTGTACAATGCCTACACGATCCAGCTCATCGTGTCGCACCATGAGGCCGAGTCGATCCGCAACATCAACAAGTCACTCGGCGTGTTGCAGCTGAAAGGACCGTGGAGCGAACCCATCGTGCGTGCAGCCGGAAAACGACTCACGCTCGACGAGGTCAATCACGCGATCATTCGCAAGGAGTTCGGCGAGCCGAGGATTCATTTCGCACTCGTCTGCGCGGCCATCAGCTGCCCGCCACTGCGCAGCGAAGCGTACACCGGCGCCCGACTGGTGGATCAGCTCAACGATCAAACCCGGATCTTCCTGCGCGAATCACCGGGCAAGAACCGACTGCAACGACGTACGCTGTTCCTGAGTCCGATTCTGGCCGCCTATCGCAGCGACTTCGGGCCCACCGCGCAGGACCTTGGGCGCGCGCTGGCCCCGTGGTTTACGGGCGCCGACAAAGACATGCTCATGAAAGGGCGGATAATCATTCGGGAAACGCCGTTCGACTGGACGTTGAACAGCCAAGCCAAGGCGAAGAGTCTGGGGTTGCTCTGACACGGGCTGTGACGTTCCGGTGCGCTGCGCAGTCGCTCAGAAGACCCGTCACGCAATTGCGCCGTCTCACCCGTATCCCCCACGTGGGGCCTCACCGGAGCCACTCATGCGTCAGGAAGCCCGTGGTCGCAGCGCTCGTGTTCACGCCCTGCGTCTGGATCGGACCGCGATTGCGCAGGGTGGCATTGCGGCCACCATCACACTCGTGGTGGCGTGGATTATTGCGGCGTGGTAGCAGGGGCTGAGGATTGCGTTTGAAGACGGCAGACTGAAGAAGGGAGACGGGAGACGTCCAGCCATCTGGAGGTCTCCCGTCTTCATTCTCCGTTCTCGCTTCCCCCTATCTCCCGTCTCCCGTCTCCCTTCTCCCGTCTCCCCCCCTCCACGCTGCTGTCGTCATCCCCGAGGCGTCCTTCGTATACGGGACCCAGGCCAGCGCCACCAGCTGCACATGGACGTCGCCACTCTTGGCCTTGATCGGTACGCGTTCCAGCGACTCTGATTGCGCGTCGTAGGACGCACCCAACGCGTCAATCTCCTGTTGCAGTTGCGCTTCCAGATCGGTGTACTGCTGCTGGAGCGCCTGCACGCTTTCATTGGCGCGTGTCACGTCGCCGCTTTGCTGCGCTGCCCGACCCATACCGCGCGCCGCCGTTCCCACCTTGCCCACCGTGCCCACGCCGATTTTTCCGCGACCAAACACGGCGCCAAGAATGGCACTGCCCACCGAGATCACGGTGTCGACTTTGGCCTGACTGGCCTGTGATTGTTCCCGCGCGACAGCCTGTTCGGCCCGCCGCACGCGCTCCTGCAACGACGCCAGTTTGGTAGCGTACTTGCTGCGCAACGTCTCCACCTTCGCATCGCGACCCTCGCGCGACTGCAACTGCAATCGGATACGGAAATCACGTTCCGATTCGCCGGCGTTCGAGCTGAGTTTGAGAGCGGCACTCTGCCACAGCTCCACCTGCTCATTGGTGACGACCCATTTCTGGAAGGCCTTACCCCATGCCGCGTAACTCTTGGCGCTTGCGGCGGCCTTGGGGAGCGCACCAAATACGGCGCCATCACGCGGTCCACGCTCAAGCACCGACGCGTCAAGTTCCACCCGTTCAGCCGCGTCCCACTCGAGCGTAATCGGTCCATCATCCATCGATCCAAGGAGGACGACGCGTCGCTGCTCGGTGACGCCATACTTCACGCTGGCAAACGACACATCTGCCACCGCGACAATCGCGGGATGATAGCTGAGCGCGGCGACCTGTCCGCGCGGCGGAATGAAGAATTGCGGGACGTCCGGTGAGAGAACCGGTGCGTGTGAAGCCGGCGTCGCATCCAGTGACGAGACCCCGCCACCGCCGCTGCTGCTGGTCGTAAGATCGCGTGGGCGCGCCGCAGTACCGGACGACGCACTCGGCGCAGGGCCAGTGCTTCCCGACGCGGGGCCCGACTGGGCCGCATTCAACTGCTTGATCTGCTCGCGCGTCATTGGCCCGGCGAGATATGACAACGTCCAGCGTGTTTCAAACGTGATAGGCGCTGGCTCATGCACGCTGTGCAGGAGAAACACGCGCTTGCCCAGACCCGCAATCGTCTGCTCCATGGCCCCGCGATCGAACGGCTGTCCGCCTGAGGCGCCTTCAAGTCCTTCCATGACGCGCATCTTGTCGCGTTCTGTTTGCAGCCGACCGATAAACCAGGTTCCCGTGTTGGACAGACCGCGATAATCGAGATCCACGGGGTTTTGCGTGGCGAGCACGACACCCAGCCCGTACGCGCGGGCCTGCTTGAGCAACGTTAACAGCAGCACCTTACTGGGAGGATTCGCGACCGGCGGCATGTAGCCGAACAGTTCGTCGATGTAGAGGATGGCGCGCAACGAGCCGGTGCCGGGCTGCGTGCGCACCCACGCGAGAATGTCGGCGAGCAGCAACGTCACGAAGAACATGCGTTCTGCGTCGCCCAAGTGTGCGATCGAAATGATCGAGCCCTTTGGTTTGCCACTCGGGTCGTACAGCAGGTTCGCGGTGTCGAGCGGCTCGCCTTTGAGCCAATTCTGAAAGCCCGGTGCGGCGAGCAGGTTGTTCAACTTCATCGCCAATTCCATCCGATCTTTCGGCGGAAAGACCGTGTCGAGCGGCATGACACCAACGGTGGTAAAGGGCGGCGACTGAATGCCGCCGATCAGTCCGGCGAGATCGAGATCCTTGCCCTCGCTCCATGTGCTCGCCAACAAATTCGCGAGCAGGATATGTTCACGACTGGAAATCGGATCGG
>JANMRE010000623.1:0-10660 GCA_031370885.1 Gemmatimonadaceae bacterium | reverse complement strand
CTGTTGGGTCCGGAGAACGACGAGTTCTCCCACGGGCCATGTTGCGCGTCCCACATCGCGGCGTACACCGTGTTGGGATCGTTGGGTGCGAGCTGCACTTCAGCGCCACCAGTGTATTCGTCCTTGTACAACACTTTCTGCCACGTCTTGCCGCCGTCTATTGTGCGATAGATGCCGCGCTCCGGGTTCTGCCCGTACGGGTGCCCCAGCACCGCTGCGAACACGCGATCCGGATTGGTGGGATCGATGGCCAGTCGCGGGATCTGCTGATTGTTGTTGATCCACACGTGCGACCAACTCTTGCCCGCGTCGGTGGACTTGTAGATACCGTCGCCCGTAGCGAGGTCGGGGCGATGCAGTCCTTCGCCCGATCCCACGTAGATCACATTCGGATTGGATTGCGCCACATCGATGGCGCCAATCGATCCGCTGGACTGCTCATCGAAAATGGGCGTCCAGATGCGTCCGTAGTCGGTGGTCTTCCACACGCCGCCATTCACCATGCCCATGTAGAACACATTGGGCTGACTGGGCACACCGGCCGCGGCCTTGGTGCGACCGGCGCGGAATGGACCGATCATGCGCCACTTGGGGCCCTTGATGCTGGCGGCGTCGAAGGCGGCTTGCGCGCTGAGGGCCAGCGGAGAGAGGCATGCGGCAGCGACCAGTGATGCCGACAGAATGCGTCGGGGAGGGAACACAGGGGCCTCGGGTGAGCGTGGACGAGGTGCAATCTGCGGAGGAAACGCGCGTGCTGCCAGAATGCCGCGTGTCTGCAAGATTCGAGGTTTGAACCGCGGAGGACGCAGGGGTCGCAGGGGACAGCCAAAGACACGTCTCAGCCATCGCGGCGTTGGCAAATACCGCTCAAATGATGTTCAAGACTTTACCCGCGATCCCTGCGTACCCCGCGTACCCTGCGGTTCACTCAACGGCTCTATACCGTTGCCGCGATCTCGGGCGAGCGCGATGATCTGCGGGATTGAAGCAAATCGAACTGCGGAAGTGGCTGGCGTTTTTCGCGCAGGGAGCAGAGGAATGGGCCGATCACGGCGATGCCTTCGCGGCAAGTCCTTCAAAAATGCGCGCACAGCTCAGGGCGCGCGGAGGCCGCAGAAAACCCAAGGCACGAACGTCCTGCATCCACTGGCCGAATGGGCTCGATTGCGACAGGCTGGCTCCGCCGACGACATGGCTCAAGCCGTTCAAGGCGGCTTCCGCCAAGTCGGCGATCGCCAACTTACCGTGCAAGACGTCCGTTCCGGCGTGGTCGGTCTCCAACGATCGTGCCATTCCCTCGAAGGCCTGCTGCGCAAGCCAGATCTGATTCTGCGCCTTTACCCAACTGGACTGCTCAGAGGCAGACAGTTGCTGCGCCCGCTTGCCCAAAGTGCGTTTGGCCTCGGCGGCGGCAGCGTCGAGGATACCCACGAACACCGCCGAAAACATGAAGCCGATAACCGGACCGATTTGTGGAAGCAAATCAAACGCACGACCCATGAGGCCGTGACGTGTGACGTGCACACTGTCAAAACGGAATGAGTGGCTTTGCGTAGCAGCCATTCCGAAACCGTCCCAGGGACGCACCAATGTCAGCCCCTTCGATCCGTCCCAGGCGAGCTCGCGCATGTCGAGCAAATACACCTCGGGACGCACTTCACCCTCCGGAACCGCGACCGTCAGCATGAAGGAGGTGATCCCCGAGCCGCTGCCCATGAACTTGTCGCCGCTCATGCGCCATGCCCGATCACTGTCGAGTTTGGCCGTAGCCTTGCTGGCCATAAGGTCACCTCCAATGCCAGGCTCGGAAGCAACGGTTCCAAACCAGTGACCCTCCTTGGCCGCGCCAAACACCGCGTCCCGTTGTTCCTTCCAGCCAACCGGCACATCCACGTCAGGACCGTTGATCCACATCAACAGCACGGTGGGATGCATGGCGGCCACCAGCGCGAGCGAAGGGTCTACGCTCGCCAACCTGCGCAACAGCGTCGCGACCGGTCGCGCCGACTGGGCGCTGCCTTTCCAGAGGCCGCCGACGTTTGCCGGAACGCCGGTCAATGTGAGCCCTGCCTTGGCGAGCGCTTCAAAATCAGCCACATCGAGCGCCTTGCGCGCCATGCGCTCTGCGCGAGCTGGCATCCACGTCTCAATCAAGACGTCTACGTTGTCTTGAAGCGTCTGGAATTCCATGGCGAGTACCCGTTTCATTAAGAGAAATCTCAGCTCACCCTGCTGGCATAGGACGCCCGCGCATCATGCCCGCCAATCCTGCCAATACACTGCAATCCCTGGGCGACGTCCGCAATGCGCAATCCCAAACGCTTCCACTTGCCTGATCACGGACGCGACGGACCGGTGAACGTCGACGGGTAACCGTCAGTTGCACCGATCCCACGCGGCATTGATGAACCCTACATCTTGCCTTCTGAGCGCCGTGGCCGAAATTCGCCTGCGGCCATCGTCGAAACCGCGCGCCTCTCGCCAAAGTTCGACGCCGAAGCACCGACTAGACTTCACGCATGGGTGCGATCCGATTCGACAACCGCTTTGTGCGTGAACTCCCCGGCGATGCAGAAACCAGTCTGCGTCGACGACAGGTGCGCGGCGCCTGTTGGAGCCCGGCGACTCCCACGCCCGTGGCCGGGCCGACTGTACTGGCTCACTCGCGCGAAGTCGCGGCGATGGTGGGATTTACCGAGGCCGACGTTGCGGCACCGTGGTTTGCCGAAGTGTTTGGCGGCAATCGGCAAATGGATGGCATGGAACCGTATGCCGCCTGTTACGGTGGGCACCAGTTTGGGAATTGGGCGGGGCAATTGGGTGACGGGCGCGCGATCACGCTGGGCGAGGTGGTGGGCGACGACGGCCAGCGTCACGAACTGCAACTCAAAGGCGCCGGGCCGACACCCTATTCGCGTACGGCCGACGGTCGCGCCGTATTGCGGTCGTCCATCCGCGAGTTTCTGTGCAGCGAGGCGATGCACCATCTTGGCGTGCCCACCACACGGGCGCTGTCAGTCGTTGCCACGGGCGACACGGTAGTGAGAGACATGTTCTACAATGGCAACGCGCGACCAGAGCACGGTGCGATCGTGTGCCGGGTTGCGCCCTCGTTCATCCGTTTTGGCAACTTCGAGATTCTCGCGGCACGCAATGAACTGGCGTTGCTGGAGCGCCTGGCAGACTTCACGATTGCGCGCGACTTTCCGCATCTGGCGCTCATGAGCGCCACCATTCCGGCGCAGCGGGCGGCGTGGTTCGCCGAGGTGTGCGAACGCACGGCGCGTATGATCGTGCACTGGATGCGGGTGGGGTTCGTGCACGGGGTGATGAACACCGACAACATGTCGATTCTGGGGTTGACGATCGACTACGGTCCCTACGGCTGGCTCGACAACTACGATCCGCAGTGGACACCGAATACCACCGACGCGGGCGATCGTCGATATCGCTACGAACAGCAACCGGGAATCGCCCACTGGAATCTCGTGCGACTGGCCGAGGCACTCGTGCCGCTGTTCGAAAGCGAGGCGCCGCTGCAGGACGGATTGTCGCGATTTGAACGTGTCTTTCTGTCCGATATAAACGCCATGCACCTGGCGAAATTCGGGCTGCAGGAGCCCCGTGACGGCGACGAGGAGCTCCTGCGCGAATGCTTCGCGCTGCTCCAGGCGATCAACGTGGACTACACATTGTTTTTTCGCGCACTTGGAGATCTGCCGGACATTCTGCCCGCTGCTTCCGACGCGTCGATGTTAGGCGATGTGTTCTATGATGACCACACGCGCGTCGCCCGAGAAGGCGAGTTGTGGGCGTGGGTGCATCGGTGGCATGCGCGGGTGCTGAGCGACACCGAGCCCGTGGGCGCGCGTCGCATGCGGATGCACGCGGTGAATCCAAAGTATGTGCTCCGGAACTATCTGGCCCAGCAGGCTATCGACGCCGCCGACGCGGGTGATGCGTCGCGCCTGCATGCCCTGTTGGATGTGATGCGCCGTCCGTACGACGAGCAACCGCAGTACGCCGAGTTTGCGGCCCGCCGCCCGGAATGGGCGCGCGACCGGGCCGGGTGTTCAATGCTGTCGTGCAGCTCCTGACGAGTGAGTGAGGGGCGAACCGTCACGTCACAAACGAAACACGCGATGCCCGGCCAATGACAGTGCGAGGATGGCGTTCTCCGCGTCGGTCTCACGCACGAGCAGATAGTCGGTGTCGAAGGTCGCGAGAGGGAAGATCGGGATACGTGCGGCGGCGAGCGGAGTAGCCAGTAACGCGAACACACCAACCAGGTCCAGCGGGAGCGGACCGCGGACCCGCAATGCCACATGCGCCACTCCTGTGCGCAGTGCAACAGGAAGCGCGGCCACGTCAATCACGATGGACAACTCCGCTGGAGTTCGCGTCACGGACAGCAGCGACACCGCGCCCGTGGTCCAGTCGGGAATGGCGGCCGTTGGTTCCAGTAGGACAATCCCCAGAGGAGTTGGCATGAAATCGAGCACCACCACGGCGTTCGGTGCAACACTCATCGCAGTCTCGCCAACTCCTTCTCGGCCGCGATATATCCGAACGCACCCCACTGCCCGCCAGCGACAATCTGCCGAAAGACACGATCTGCCTCGACCCGGCGTCCGTTGTAGAGATGCCAGTTGCCGATGCCGTAGGCGGCGGTGGCATCGGTCACCGACATCTCGCCACTGGCGTTCACTGGCAAAACAGCGTCTACGGTCATCTCGCCCTTGTACATCAGCATCAGCCGGTGATACGTCTCGTTTTCAATCACGTTCATCGTCGCCGTGAATGGAACCAGCATGCTCGCCGCGTCCGCATCGCGCCCGAGTCGCCGCAGACACATGTAGAGCCAGTGCGCCGTCGAGACACGCCGATCGTCGTTCGTGGCGTCGGCGAGTTCGCGGCGATACACATCGGCCGCGCGTCCGTAGTCGCCCTTGAGATAGTACGCGAGTCCAAGGTGATAGGCGATGTTCGAGTGCAGCGTGCCGATCGGCGTATTCTGCGCGTTGGGCTGACCGTCTGGCTCGACCTGATCCGGTGTGCCGGTCACCAGTCGCGTGGCGCGCTCGAGATCTGCCACGGCGCGATCAACATCACGTACCGAGAGATAGCGGTGTCCGCGGTGACGATAGAGCCACGGATTGTCCGGATGCAATGCAATCCCGCGCGTGTACACGTCAATCGCTTCACGTAACCGACCCAGATAGGCCAGGCGACGCCCGTACCAGACGATGGAATCGGCATTGAGCGGCGTGCGATCGTACGCCGCTTTTGCTTCGCCAAGTTGACGTTCGTAGCGTTCGCGCGTGGCCAACGCGAGTGGAAATTGGCGCAAGGTATCGCCAAGGAATGAGATGGCTTGCGCGCCCGGTGGCACGCGCGAGGCCGGCGCCGATGCACACGACGGGAGCACGACGCTCGCGGCAACGAGGGCGACGAAGTGTCGGAAATGCAGCATGTGTCGATCGGGAAAGGGTGACAGTCTCACCGCGGTACGCCCATACCCTGACTGAGTGACGTCTTCCAGGCGTCACTCGCGAGGAACAACTGGTCAGGAAACGTCCGATGTTGCGTGATCTGTTCGAAGATATCCGCCGCGGTGTACTGATTGAGGCCGATGCCGGCCAGATACTGCAGTCGCAGGTTGCGATCGGTGTTGATGGCCGCGCCAACCAGCCAGGCTTTCAGGTCGGCACCGCTGCCTGCATAGGTTGAGAACAGCTCCACCGGCGTGCCGAATCCTGACTCGATAAGAGAGCCGCCGACCTGTCGGTAACCGACGTCCTGAAATCGTCGCTCCATGGCGTTGATGTCGATGCGGGACGGACCCGCTTGGGCGAGCAGCACAATGTCGTAGCCGCTGCCATTGAGCGTGTTTGCCCAGATCGTGCCGTTGGGGAAGACCTCGAAAAACGTGGCCAGTTCACTGCGCACCGCATCCAGCGTGCTTTCATACAACGGAACCCACTGGGTGACCACGCCGCCTGGCTTGAGATGATTTTTGACGGCCTGAAAGTATTCGCGCGTGTACAGCGAGGCCGCGCCCTTCACCCAGGGGTTGATCGGATCGGAGGTGATGATGTCGAACTGTTCGTCCGACGTCTGCACAAAGCTGCGTGCGTCATCGAAGTAGATTTCGGTGCGCGGATCGTGCGCGACGTTGTGATTTTCCTTCACGAACCAGGTGGAAACGACTTTCGGTATCAATGGTTCGATTTCGCAGATCACCAGACGGGTGACCGAAGGATAGGGCAGAAACGAGCCCGCAGTGACACCGGCGCCGAAACCTACTACCAGTACCGATTGCGGATTCGGATGCACCAGTGCCGGCAGGTGCGCGAGCATTTTCTGCAGGCGCATGTCCTGCGGCAGACTCGATGCTTCCACCTTGCCACTCACGTGGAACTGTGTGGCGTTGCTGCTCAATACATGTGTGACCGCCACCGAGCTGTTCATCCCTTCACCCACATACAGCACGTCGGTTTTGCCCAGCCACGTGACGGCGTACCGTCCATGCGCCACGAGGTTGCCAGGCAGTTCGGGTACGGTCGCAATGAGTATCGCGGCGAGCAACGGCGTGACCAGCAGCGCCGCGCGCGCTTTGATGGCGGGCGTGAACAGCAACAGCATGGACGCGGTAGCCGCAACGGCGATGAGAACGCGTTGGGCATCGCGCGTGCCGAGCGCGGGAATCAGCAGCAGACTGCAGGTAATCGCGCCGATGATGGAACCGACCGTATTCGCTGCGTACACCCGGCCTACCAATCGCGACGGGTCTTCACCGGGCGTGGCAATGGCGGCCAGTGCGAACGGAAAGCTGGCGCCCCACAGAATTGCCGCCGGCAACATGGCCAGCGCGCCGCGCGTAAGATCAAGTTGCAACACGAACCACGCGCTGGGCGCGAGCGATGGATTGATCGGCCAATTAGGCAACGCGAGAAAGATCACGGCAGCGGCCCAGGCGATGGCGACCGTGAGCAGGGCCTGACACCAGGCCAGGGCACGACGCGGACTGCTGACCATACGCGCCAGCCACGCGGCGGCGGCGCTTCCCAATCCCAGTCCAGTGAGAAACACCGCCAGAATCATGGAAAACGTGTACACCGATGCGCCAAACGTCAGTGAAAGCAGTCTGGTCCAGATCACTTCGGCAGCCAGCGCGCACGCGCCTGACAGTCCAATGGCGACATACACCGCGCCGGTTCCTTCGCGCGGCTCAACGGCTATCGCAGCGGTCGCGGTCGTTGACGCGTGAGGGCCCGCAGCGTGCGCCGGCGTTCGCAGCGAGATGCTCCAGGCAATGCCGGCCACGACGATGTTCAGCAGCGCCGCAACCCACGTAGCCACGGCCTGATCGTGCACGCGCAACAGATAGAAACCTGCCAATACGCTGCCCACCACCGCGCCGGCGATATTGCCACCATAGAAGAACCCCAACCACGAAATCCCACGTGGCGACGATTCCACCCAGCGCGCGATGGCGGGAAGCGTGGCGCCCATGAGGATTGTGGGCGGCAGCAGGCAGAGTCCGGCCACCACCGCGCGCAGCAACAGGGCCGCGGTGCCGTGTCCCACGGCGGGTGAGTACAATCGACCGATGAGCGGTATGGCAAACAGTTCCAGCACGCCGTTAATTCCGATGCTGAATTCGAGCATGGCGTACAACTGCAATGGATGCCGAGCTCGCGAAGCGAACCGCGGCAGCGCGAGACTCCCGATGCACATGCCACCCATAAACGTGGACAACAGAACGCCCAGGGATATTGCCGACGAGCCGATCACCAGTTCGAGCAACTGGAACCACACCACTTCGTAGATCAGGGCACAGATGCCGCTGCCAACGAACAGCACCAGCAGAAAGGGCAGAACGCGACCTGAGGTGTGATCAAGCGGCTCGGAACTGGACATCGTGCTGGCCATGCGGTCAGGGGCGGGCAGGAGGAGGGATCAGCAGGTGGACCACCGACGGAGAGAATACCGAATATCCGCTCTCACGGCCGGAGCCGCCACCACAGCGCTGCGGACTACTCCACCACGATGCCGAATGAGCTCACCAGCGTGACTGCCGCACCGAGGGAGATGCGGACACCCTTCACCCGATTCTGCTGCGGATCGATGAACACGCCCGTGGCATGCGTGAAGTCGGTGTCCTTGAGCACGCAGCCGCGCAGCGTGCTGCCTGTGAGGTCCGAGTCGGTGAAGATCGCCTTCGTGAGGTCGACATCCACGAAGTTTGCTTCGCGCGCCACGCAATTCACAAAACGCGTGTCGCGCAATCGCACTTTCACGAATGACGCATAGCGCAGATCGCAATCTTCGAACGCCACAACGGGTAACAGCCCGAGGTCTGCCCATTCCACACCCGACAATCTGGAGTCCTTGAACCGCACGCCGAACAGACCCATGGAGCGCGCCACCATGCGTGACAAGTCGCAACTCTCAAACACGCAATCCTCCAGACGCGCTTGCGACCATTTACTCTCCTGCAGTTTGCACCTTCGAAAAATGCAGCGCTCGAACTCCTTGCCAGTCACGTCGGCGGCGTGGAGTTCGAGGTCTTCGAAAACGATGTCGCTGAAGACGTTGGCGCCGTCGAATGGCGAGGGCATGAATTCCGTCAACCGGGATCGTCCTCGCCCAACTCCGCGACCGCGGTTGTCGCGAGACCGTGGGCTTTCAGCTTACGCCACAGCGTGGTGCGTCCCATTCCGAGGAGCTCTGCCGTGCGGGCCAGTGCGCCGCCCGTTTCGGCCAACGCGGCCACAATGGTTTCCCGCTCTCTGGACTCGTCGTTCTGTGCGCGGTAGCGCGACTCCCCCAGACGCGAAGCCATGTCGCTGAACGGTCGCGGCTCGGACGACGCGCGCAGCTCGGCGGGAAGGTGCTGTGCCTCGATACGACCGAAATCCGCGTGGATCGCGGCCGTCTCAAGTACGGCGAATAACTGACGCACATTGCCGGGCCAGTCAAAGGCACGCAACAGTCGCACGGCAAACGGCGAGCAGGACAACGACGCTCGACCTGCACCGCGCGCGCGAAGGTTGTCGAGCGCGCGCATCACCAGTAACGGAATATCCCCGGGTCGATCGCGTAGCGGCGGAACAATCACGGGGAATACCGCGAGTCGATAGAGCAGATCCTCTCGAAACAGTCCGTTCGCAGCCAGCGCCCGCAAATCCCGATGTGTTGCGGCCACCACCCGAACGTCAACTTTAATGGGCCGCGTGTCTCCGACGCGTGTGACTTCGCGTTCCTGAAGCACGCGCAACAAACGCTTTTGCAGCGACAAACTCACCTCGCCGATTTCATCCAGAAAAATGGTCCCGCCCTGAGCCGCTTCAAACACACCGGCGCGATCCCGCAACGCACCGGTAAACGCGCCGCGCACATGACCAAACAGTTCGCTTTCCAGCACGCCCTCGGCCAGAGCAGCACAGTTTACGGCGACAAACGCGCCTTTGCGGCGCGATGACAGGTCGTGCACCGCACGAGCCGCGAGCTCCTTTCCGGTGCCCGTTTCGCCTGTGATCAGCACCGTGGTGTCTGTGGGCGCCACTTTGCCCAATCCGGCGAGGAACGCTTGCGTTGCCGGTGCGCGACCCACGATGCCGGTGGGGTTGAGTGGTAGGGTGTTTTGCGATGGTCGACGTTCGAGCAACTCCGCAACGCGTTGCGAGAGGACGTCAGGTTCGACGGGCTTTGTCAGGAAATCGTCGGCGCCCAGATGGATGGCACGCACGGCCGTGTCGATGGTACCGAACCCACTGATCATGAGCACCGGAATACCATCACCCCACAAGCGAAGTGCTTCCACCAGTCCCAACCCGTCAATACCAGGCATGCGGAGATCGAGGATCATCAGGTCGAAGTGGCTGGCGCGCAACGCGGTCACGGCTTCCTGTCCGTCATTCGCGGTGTCCACGATGTGGCCATCCGTCCGCAGCAGCGCCGCCGTGGACAGACGAAATACGCGGTCGTCATCAACTACCAGAATCCGCGCGGCACCGTTGCTCACGATGCAGTCAGCGTAGTCGACGCCAACGCGGCCGACTCGCGCATGGGCGATGGGGCAACTCGTGGCACGTCGATGCGAAACCAGGCACCGCCGCCTTCCCGGTTTCCGGCGCTGAGTCGCCCACCAGCCGTGCGAACCAATCCTTCGGCGACGAATAATCCCAACCCCACACCGTGCACCGCGTCCTTCGTGGTAAAAAACGGATCAAAAATGCGAACGAGGTCGGTGTCTTTGATCCCGGGACCGCGATCGCGCACTTCGATGGAAATCTCATCGCCGGCCGTTGCCACACTGATGTCGATGCTCGACGGGGTTGACCCACTTCCCGCATTGAGCGGCACTGCTTCGCGGGCGTTTTGAACAAGGTTGAGTAATACTTGCTTGAGCGCATCGGGAGCGAGTGCCGCTTCCACCTCGTCGGGCACCAGTGCGGTTACCGTTACCGAACCAACCAGCAAGCCGAGCGTACTCAGGGTTGCCACTTCGCGCGCCACGCGCGCCGGGTAACAGGCGCGCGTTGATGGATCACGCGGACGGTTGAGATCGAGCATTTGTTCGGCTAACTCATGCATGCGCAACAGTTCGTCGATTGCCAGATCAGCGAATTCACGCGCCTCCGGATCATCGTCC
>JANMRE010000584.1:0-8578 GCA_031370885.1 Gemmatimonadaceae bacterium | reverse complement strand
GCGTCACTGGTGCCGTTCGGATCGGTGAAACCCACTGCGATGGACGCCGTGTTGGGCAGCGACGATGTGTCGGTCAGGAAGCCAAACGTGCCGTTGGTGTTGTTGGGTTGATTCTGGGTGGCGGAAATGCGACTGAGTTCCACGCCGAACTTGATGACGTGCGAACCCGACGCATTGTCCACGTTCATGGTGGCGCGATCGACCAGGCGCAGATGGGTTTCCTTGAGAATGAGCGGGAAACCCGCCGTGCCGAACACAATGCCCGGATAGTTGAGCTGTGGACCGGGCTTCAGCGGCGCTTCGTTGTGATTCCAGTTCACCGCCTGCAGACTGGCTTCGTTCACGAAGTTTCCGCTCTGGGCGATATACCGCTGGCGCAATTGTCCGGTATAGATCTCATACTTTTGCGAAATGCCGCCATCCTGTGACACGCGGGCGCCGAAGTTGCCTTCGCCGCGCAGGAATCGCGCCGATGCCATGGCGTCGTACGTGAGGCGCGGGCTTTGCACCCATGTCAAACGCGTGTACGATGAATGGTTTTTGTTGGGCGCGACGAACGATCCCTTGTACGACGCCCAGTTGGCACCGCTGGACGGATTCACGTCGAGATAGAAATCGGTGGACGAGAGTTCGTAGCTGGTTGCAAGGAACAGTTTGTCCTTGACGAGCGGGCCGCGCAGGTTGAAGCCGAGCTGTCTCTTGCCATAGTTCGGCGTAGGTGCGGTGGTGGCCAGGAAGGCGTTGCGCGCCGTGACCCCTTTGTTCTGGAAGAAGCCGAAGCCCGAACCCTGCCACGTGTTGGTGCCACGACGGCTTTCCGCGCTGATCACGTACGAGCCGGCGCGCGTGTATTCGGCGTCGTACGGATTGACGTACACGCGAAAGGTTTCGAGTCCTTCCTGCGGCAACGGCGAGCCGGTCTGACCCAGACCCACGATATTGCCGTTGAAGAGACTCTTCATTTCCACGCCGTCCATGTAGACATTGAAAAAACGCAGGTCAGGGGCCGCACCGCCCGACGGCAAGGTGCGTCCTGATTGCGGCGCATACGTCTTGATGCCCGGGGCGATACCGGCCAGGTTCATGATACCGCGCGAGCTGAGTGGCAGGTTTTCGATTTCATCCTTCGTGACCGGCGCCGATACTGACAGACGCTGGACTTCAACCTGCTTCACGCGATCGGCCGTGACCGTTTGCGCTTCGAGTTCGGCGGCGCCCCTCTGGAGTGCGAACTCAAGGCGCGCGCGCTGCCCGATGGCCAGGTCGACGGTATCGGTGGCCTGACGAAAACCGATCGCCTTCACGTTGACGGTATACCGTCCGGAAAAAAGGCCCAGCACGCGGAACTCGCCGGTGGGACGGGTGATCGCTCTGGCAGATTCCCGGGTCGCGACGTTCACGACCGTGATTTGTGCCCCGACCACGGGCGTGCCGTCGCCCTTGACGGATCCTTCAAGGGTGATGGTATTCTGGGCAAGCGCCGGGACGCTGAGCATCGCGCCAAGCGACGCAGCAACGAGCAGGCGTTTGAGGCTGTGGTGCATGTGGCCCACCTGGTGGAGTGAGGAGAGGGGAGTAGACCGGGAAAATACGTTCCAGGAATTGATCATGCCACCGAATTGGTCCACACTCTTTCCTTCGAAAAAGACTCCATGATGCGCACTCGGCATTCGATGCTGCTCGTGTTCCCGATCTCGCTGTGTGTGGTTATGCTCACCGCCGTGGCCGACGCACGGATAATGGCGCAATCGTCCAACACGAATGCGGCTCGCGAACTGACTCCTGGCGTTTCGCACCGGCACATCGTGGATGCCCGCGGTCCCTGGAGTATCCACGTGGTTCGCGTGGATCTGCGTCGCGCCGGCATTGACCTGCGGGCGGCGCGCGCCGGCGACCAGTTGCGCGGACGGGAGCGAACGTCAGCAATGGCTCGTCGGGCGACAACGACGGGTGAACGAGTCGTCGCGGCCATCAATGCGGACTTTTTTGATCTGAAAACAGGCGAGAACGAGAACAACCAGATTGTGGCTGGCGAGTGGTGGAAAGGGCTCAAGGTAACGGAGTCACCCTATGACACGTACGACAACGTGCACGTGCAGTTCGCGATGGATAGCGCTCGCCGTCCCTTGATCGAGCGATTCATTCTGGATGGCAGGGCGTGGGCGCGCGGCGTGATGACGCCGATACTCACCGTGAATGCGAATCCATCCGGGGCGCCGGAAGGTTCGGCCCTGTACACACCCCGGTTTGGTGCCGCGACACCGCGCGATACTGCTCGGCCAACTGCCGAAGCACTGCTCAGGGCAGCAGGTCGCCGCGGAGATACCTTGCTGTTCGTGCGTCGCGGTGCTGTGACCACGACGTCGGGAACGTCAATTCCGACTGACGGCGCCGTGCTGGCGGCGTATGGCGCACGCATGAAAGAGGTGCAAGGCATGGACGACGGCGATACGGTGCGTGTGTTGCTGACAACCGGGCCGCGCATGCCACGCGGTGCGTTACCGGCGTTGCTGATCGGGGGCTGGCCCCGCCTGCTGCGAGATGGCGTGAACGTTGCAGGTGATGCCGCGACAATCGAGGGCACGATCTCGCGTAACGCCGAAGTGCGTCATCCGCGAACGGCCATCGGGTACTCGCGGGATGGGAAGACCGTGTGGATCTTGACCGTCGATGGGCGATCGACGAGCAGCGTCGGGATGACGCTGGTGGAGTTGGCGGACGCACTGAGACGGTTGGGGGCCTGGCAGGCCATGAACTTCGACGGTGGAGGCTCTACCACAATGGTGATCGACGGGAAGGTGGTGAATACGCCGTCCGATCCGACGGGCGAACGTGAAGTTGGGAATGCACTGCTCGTCGTCAAGCGAGGTGGCACGTGAACGCTGATGCCCCCACGCCAGCGCGACGCCATTGGCGCGCCCTGTCGGCTGTGTTCGTGTTGCAGTGGATGATGGTGTTTCCGCTGGTGGCGCAGCCAGGGCACCGGTCGCCGGCGACACCACGCACGGTGCGCATGCTGCTCAACTCCGGTTTTACCGGAGCCAACGCATGGCTGTTGCTGGCCGATACGCGGGGCTACTTCCGCGCCGAGGGATTGACGGTGGAGTTTACGCCGGGACGCGGGGCGTTTACGGCGGCCGCGCGCATTGACGCCGAGGGTTTCGATTTCGGATTTGGCGATATCAACGCGGTGATCGAGGAGGTCTCCCGAAATCGCGATCGCGCACCGATAGGCATCTTCATGCTGTTCAATCGCTCGCCCTCGGCCATCATTCTGCCGGCCGGGAGCCGCATCAACTCGCCGAAGCAACTTGAAGGGCGCACTATCATCGGGCACTTTACCGATGTGGCGCGCAACACATTTGCGGCGTATGCGGCACGAACGGGCATCGACACGACGCGCGTGAAGATTGTCGCCGATTCCAGCGGCTGGGCGGCGTTGCTGGGCGCGATGGAGCAGGGAAGAGCTGATGCCGTGTTCGGGTATCTCACCACCAGCACTGCCGCCGTGGAGCAGATGAAACGCGACGTGGCGTCGACACTGCGCTTCCTGCCATTTCGCGATGTGGTGCCCGAACTGTACGGCAGCACACTGATGGCATCGCGCCCCATGGTGTCAGGCTCACCCGAAGTAATACGCGCATTTCTGCGGGCGGCCAATCGCGGTCTGGTGGATGCGGTCGCTGATCCCGACGCCGCACTCAACGCGCTGGCGGTGCGTGATCCGGCGATGTCGCGTGCCGTGGAACGCAACCGAATGCTTGGCACATTCGGCGGCGACATGGGAGCGGCCGAAGGGCGTACGATCGGAATTGGCGACGTTGACACGATACGGCTGGCGAGGTCGATTGCGATGGTGACGACGTCGCGGGGGTTGGCCCGTCGACCGTCACACACGGAGGTGTTTTCACGGAAATTTCTGCCGCCGCTTGCGGCACGCGTGACAACACTGGGTGCTGCCGGTACATCGTGGGATTAACGACACGCCGGGGAGCACGTCCCACAGGGCACTCACGCGAAACGCGCACTGCGGAATCCGCCCGGTGAACGGGACGGCATCACACTTCATCACAGGAACAGTCGCATGCGTTTAACAGTGGCAGTCTTGATTCTCATGGCGACGATGGGATGCGCCGGCGGCCGCGGCCGAAGTGTTGCCGGATGGGACGTGCTGGGCCAGCGGCAGGTCAACGATCGCGCAGACCACGATATCGTTGCGGTTGGCGGAGCTCGTGGGGACTATCGCCGCATCAAGATCACGGTTCAGCGGTGATCGATCTGGACGGCGCCGATCGCGTGATTCGCAGCGTGGAGTTCTGGTACGATGCCAATACGATTCGAGGGCGTCGCGCTCAGGTGACCGTGTATGGAAGGCGTTGACCTTGGGACGATCGTCACACTGACGCCGCAGGTGGTTCCACGACACCGGAGTGTGTGACGGCTCCCACATGGGCGGGTCGCACCGTGAGTGCGTACTTCTCCAGTACGCCGCCACGGACCGTTGTCCCGCGTTGAGCCAGCGATGCGAGTCGCGCCGACAGTTCCGTATTGTTCAGCACCACGTGGATGCTCCGCGCGTTGGGACGCGCATCGATTTCGATGATGTCACCATCGTGCAGCGCGGCGATGGGCCCACCGTTTGCCGCTTCCGGACCAGCGTGGCCGATGCACAAGCCACGGGTGGCGCCGCTGAACCGACCGTCGGTGAGCAGCGCCACGCTGCCGCCCATTCCCTGTCCGTAAATGAGCGCGGTGATGCCCAGCATCTCACGCATGCCCGGTCCACCGCGTGGTCCTTCATTGCGAATCACCAGCACATCGCCGGATTCATACTGACGATTTCGCACGGCGTCCTGCGCCTGTTCCTCCGATTCGAATACGCGGGCCGGTCCACGGTGCACCAGTGTCGATAACCCTGCCGTCTTGAGCAGCGCGCCGTCAGGACAGAGGTTGCCTTTGAGTACGGTCACGCCGCCATCGAGCGAACGCGCGTTGGCAACCGTGCGTACCACCTCGCCATCGGGCGCTCCGGCAGCTGCCAACTCCTGCGCCAGCGTACGACCCGTGAACGTCAGGGCTTCGCCGTGCAGCACACCGGCATCGAGCAATGCCCGCATCACCACACCGGCGCCGCCCACGTGGTAGAGATCGCGCGCGAGGAATCGGCCACCCGGTTGCAAATCGGCGATGAGTGGTGTGCGGGCAAACACATCAGCGACGTCATCAAGGTGAAATCGAATCCCGGCCTCGTGCGCGATGGCCGGAATGTGCAGTGCGGCGTTGGTGGACCCGCCGGTGGCCGACACCACGGCGCAGGCGTTCTCCAACGCCTCACGGGTGACGATGTCGCGTGGCAGCGGGCCGTCGTTCATCACGGCGCGCATGAGCGCGATCGCGGCGCGCCGCATGAGTGGTGCGCGCTCACTGTACACGGCGGGCACCATGCTGGAGCCGATGGGCGCGAGGCCGAGTGCTTCGGACACCATGCCCATGGTGTTCGCGGTGAACTGACCGGCGCAGGCGCCCGCCGTTGGCAGGCACGAATGGGTAAGCTCGTTGAGATCGGCCTCTGTAGACTCATGGGCGATCACCTTGCCAATCATCTCGTACGTTTCGGCGATGTTGGTGTCGCGCGAGCGAAAGTGTCCCGGCAATGCCGAACCGCCGTGCACGAACACACTGGGGACGTTGCAGCGCACCATGCCCATCATGAGTCCGGGCAGATTCTTGTCGCAGGCGCCGATGGCGAAAATGCCATCCCACTGATGTGCGCCTGTGGAGGCCTCGACACTGTCGGCAATCAACTCGCGCGACACCAGCGAGAAGCGCATGCCGGCGTGGGCAATGGACAGGCCGTCGGACACTGACACCACCGGGCACTCATGCGGCATGCCACCGGCCGCATAGATCCCGGTTTTGGCGTGCTGCGCCTGATCACGCAGATTGAGGTTGCACGGACTCATTTCGCCGCCGGTGTGGAAAACACCCACATGCGGTCGCGCTATCTCGTCGTCATCCTGACCCAATGCCTGCAAGAAGCTGCGCGTGGGTGCACGCAACAGTCCTTCGTGCAACGTTGCCGATCGAAAGCGGCGGGTCACCGCGATTCAGCGTCGGTGTGGAACATGCGAATGATGCGCGACACGTCGGCATCGGCTCCGACCGCGCTGTGCGCGCTGGCGTCGCGATAGAGTGCAGCGGCGCGTATGCTCATGGGGACCGACGCGCCAAGTTCGGTGGCCAGCCGCACCACCTGATTGATGTCCTTGGCGAACGTGGCCAACGCGCCAATACGCGGCGTATCGATACCGTTCGCCATACGCGTGCCAAATATCTGGAGCGGCAGCGAGTCGGCGAATCCGTTGGCGAGCGCCTCGGGCATTCGCGCGGCATCGATACCGGCTGCTTGCGCGAACGCGAGCATTTCGGCAATGACCATCAGGTTGCAGCCAACGATCATCTGATTGCAGCTCTTGGCCAGTTGCCCTGCGCCATGGCCGCCCATATGTGTGACGCGCTGCGACAGCGCATCGAACACGGGCGCGGCGCGCGCCATATCAGGCGCGTTGCCACCGGCGAAGATGATCAGTCGCCCAGCTCGTGCGGCGGGTAGTCCGCCAGACACCGGCGCATCGATCCAGCAGGCGCCGGTGTCGCGTTCCAGACGCGCCGCCATTTGCGTCGTAGCGTCGGGTGCAATGCTGGAAAAGTCCACCACCAGCTGATTGGCCTGCAACAAAGCACTGATGCCTTGCGCGCCGAACACAACCTCTTCCACCGCGCCGGTGTCGGTAAGGCAGAGACAAATAATCTCGGCATGTGCCGCCACATCACGCGCCGACGCGGCCAGCGTGGCACCCAACGCCACAAGGGAGGCGGTCTTGTCTGTCGTACGATTCCACACCGTGACCGACAAGCCGCACTCGAGCAGTCGCTCAATCATTTGGGTGCCAATGAGCCCCGTGCCGATGAAGCCAATGCGCGGAGTGTCAGGCATAGAGGTGCAGCCCGTTGTCCATACGGATGATCTCGCCCGTCACACCGGGCGCCGATGCGGCCAGGAAGTACGCCATCGCCGCGACTTCATCCACCTGCAGCAATCGCGGCAGTGCCTGTGTTTTGAGATAGTGAGCCTCGACTGCTTCCAGCGTGGCACTGTCCAGCACGCGACTGGGCAAACCACCAACTACGTAACCAGGGGCGATCGCATTCACGCGAATGTCCGGTGCCAGCGCGCGGGCCAGCGACAGGGTGAGTGTGCTCACGGCGCCCTTCGATGCCGCATACGCTACGGAGGAGCCGAGTCCCGCCGTACCGGCGATGGAGGAAAGATTCACCACCGCACCGCGTCCAGTGGCCTTGAGCGCATGTCGGCAGGCGCGAATCATCTGAAAGGTTCCAACGAGATTCACATCGTACGTGCGCGCAAACTCACTGGCGGGCAGCGCGTCGAGATCGGCGTGCGGCACAAATCGGGTGGTACCAGCGCAATTGACCAGCGCATCGATGCGATCGAATTGCCCCACCATCGCGGCCGCGGCAGCCGAACAACTGTCATCCTGCGTGACGTTGAGCGTTACCAGCAGCGTGTGCGCACCGAGCTGCTGGCATTCACGCTCCACCGACATTGCCAGTTCACGCGTGTCGTCGTCGAGTGCGCAGATGCCAATGTTCCAGCCGTTCTGAGCAAACGTGCGGGCGCAGGCGGCGCCGATACCGGTGGCGGAACCGGTGATCAGGCACGCGGGTCGGGATGGAGAGTTCATGCCGGGGAGGTTACTGTCACGCCTCCCCGCTGGCGAGTCGTGCGATGAATCAGGCGCCAGACCCGCGCCCGCCTCGCGGTTTGGCGGATCGTTGCTCGGGGCTCGGTTTCGGCTGCTCCTGTCTTGGCTGTTCCACTCGCGGCTGGGATTGGCGAGGCTGCTCCTGACGTTGCGCGGACTGTTCGCGTTCGCGTTTTGGTGGCTCGTTCCTTTGCTGCTCGATTCTCGGCTGCTCGACACGCGGTTGCGGCGCACGTCGCTCGACGGGCGACACCGACATGTCACGCGCGCGGGGCTCGTCTCGTCGCGGTTCGGGAGCGCTGACGACTGGTCGTGGCACGCGCGGCGGATATGGCTGCGGTGTTTGCGGCGACTCGGCGCCGCGCTCCCGCCCACCGTTGCGGTAACCGTCCGGCGTGGCCACCGGACGCTCTTCCCGGGGCTGTGCCTTCCGATCCGTTTCACGGACGTCGGGTCGGCCGCGATCGTTGTCACGACTGCGATCGACACTGTAGCTGTCACGACCATCGCGTCCACCACCGCGTTTGTTGTCGAAGTACGTGTCGCGATGCACACCGGCGTACCGGTCGACGTTGCGATAGTCGACTGGACGACGATTGACGTCGCGATTGACGTACACATAGCGATAGCGTGGACTGACATACACGTTGGTGATCTGGATGAAGGGCCGCGAACGGGCGCGCCATCCGCCGCCGTACTCGTAGTACGCGTCATTCCAGCCGTTGTAGTACACGTTGCGTCCGCGCCAATCGAGGTCGTAGGACAGCCATCCGCCAATGGGGAAACCGACA
>JANMRE010000565.1:0-4793 GCA_031370885.1 Gemmatimonadaceae bacterium | reverse complement strand
TCGGCGGCTGGCCAGCGTACTTCTCGCACGGCTTGACCGGAGCGGCCGATTCCTGTCGGTCGCCAAGTCTGCCCGAAAGCTTACCGGCATGGCGAGTACGCCGCTCGGATCATCCATGACGGCCAATACCGCAGCGTCAGCGAGATCGTTGCGCACGTCGGCGATCACCCGGCTGGGACGCCGCGCACGCGCTGCATGGACGCGATTGGTGAGCAGGATGACAAACACCTGGCGGTCGGGATCGATCCAAAGTGACGTGCCGGTAAATCCCGTGTGACCGTAGGCGCGCTCACTGAGGTGTTGGCCGCATCCGGCACCGCCATCACACGTGTCCCACCCAAGGGCGCGATGACCGGCGGCACGTCGGGTAAAGAGTGCCACGGTGCTGTCGGCCACAATGCGCACGCCGTTGTACTTCCCGCCTTCAAGCAGCATCTGGGCAAACACGGAGAGATCCGAGGCGGTGCTGAACAGCCCGGCGTGTCCCGCCACGCCTCCCAGCGCCCACGCATTCTCGTCGTGAACTTCACCGCGCAACGGATAGCCTCGAGGTGGAGCGATTTCGGTGGGTGCCGTACGGGCAACGTCGGTGAGCGACAGTCGGTAGTGGGTGTCGGACATGCCGAGTTTCGCGAATACGTTGAGTTCGAGAAAAACGTCGAGCGTTTGTCCACTCACCGCTTCAGCGACAAAACCCAGAATGTCGGCGCCCAAATCGGAGTATTCGTAACAGTTGCCAGGGACACAGTGAATCGGCGATGACAACACCGCCGCCCGAGCCTGTGCCGGGGTTTGCGCGATACGCCACAACTCACGTCCAGCGGGGAGTCCGGCTCGATGGGTGAGCAGGTGCCGAAGGGTGACCTGATCCTTGAGGCCACCGGAAAAATCGGGGAGGTAGCGCGCCACCGGAGAATCGAGATCGATTCGCCCCTGGTCGTACAGCACCATTATCGCAGTGGTGGTCCCAATGACTTTGGTGAGCGACGCCAGATCGTAGATGCTGTTTGGGACCGAAACACGCATTCGGCCCGACCAATCGAGGGAGCCAAAGCCGCGCGAGAAAACTGAATAGCCTTTTCGGCCAACCACGACGGACGCGCCGGGATAGCCACCGGCATCGAGGCCACGCTGAACGACCCGTTCGATGGTAGCCAGTCGTTCCGCCGACATGCCTACGGCCGAGGGCACCCTTTCAGGGAGTCCTCCGGGCGTGGGGTCGCTGAAAGCGACGAACAGGGCGGCGAGTAGAATCACCGGAGACGTGAGTTCGCGGAACGGAAGTGGACGCGATTATCCCATGCATAAGACGAACACGCTCGCCCGTCAAGCCATGGAACCCGCTGGGGGTCAAAGAGTTGCACGTGTTTCCGACCCAACGCTCCCCAATGTACCACGATCGGGGCCCCGCCGAGGCAACCTCTGAAGCGGTTCCGGTGACAGATTCGATGGAACCCATGGAAACTGACGCTGCCATTGTCCGCCGGGCGATTGAAGGCGACGAGCGTGCCATGCGGCTGCTGTGGAACCAGCACGCCCCGCATGTCGACGCCGTTGTCCGACAACTCGCCGGAGATCCAGACCTCGCGCAGGATGTCGCGCAGGAGGTCTGGATCCAGATCTTTCGCGCACTCCCGTCGTGGCGGGGAGACGCAAAGTTCAGTACGTGGGTGCATCGTGTGGCGATCAACCGCACACTGAATGCGCTGCGACGGACACGGCGACAGGCATTGATGGAAACGGGTATCGCCGAGGACTCGGCGTTGGTGGAGCAGGACAGTGAGCGCAGCATGCTGGCACAAACCATCGAAGACGCGACGCGGAAGCTGTCACCGGGAGCGCGCACGGTGTTTTTGCTGCACGATGTGGAAGGATACACGCACGAGGAGATCGCCACCGAATTGGGCATCACGTCGGGCGGTTCGAAGTCACAACTCTTCAAGGCGCGCGCGAAGTTGCGTCGGTTGCTCGCACCGCTGATGGACACCCCTGCTGCGGGGAAATCAGATCTCGCGATGGTACACAGCTATGCAGACGGACACGGTGAATATGCAAAACGGTAACCCGCATCTCGATGACGAGCGCCTGTGCGCGCTCGACCACGACGCGCCAACTCCCAACGAACTCGCGCATCTGGCCGCCTGCACGGTGTGTCGCACCGAACGACAGGCCTATCTGTCGTTGCAGTTGATGGCGGGCACGATGGGGGCATTGCAGCATGCCGATGGACCGCGTTTGACCGAGTGGGAGCAGTTGGCAAACGGGCTGCGTCGCGACGGTGTGTTACGCGTGCCGTTGTCGCGAGAGCATCATGATGCGCCGTTGGTTGGGCGAACGATTGCGTTGGCGCCGCCGCCGCTCGTTGCGCCGTTGGAATCGCGTCCAACGCGCATTACGACGCCTGTGTGGCTGCGCACGGCCGCCGCGATGCTGCTGATGGCGGGTGGTGCGATGTTCGGTCGGCTGTCCGCGGGCGCTCCACTGCTGGGCAACGGCGGTCCGAGCGATGGGTCGCCGGTGACGTCGGCGACGCTGTCCTCCGACGATGGCTTTGGCTCGGTTCAGCAGGCCTCGGAGGTGCTGTATCGCGCGCAGCGCGACTACGAGCGCGCATCGCTGTGGTTGGCGGGCCACGACACCACCGTGCACGACAGCGACGTGTATCGTGCGCGTCTGGCGGCGCTCGACCAGATGATGGCGGCTTCGCGAGCCGCGCTGCGTGACGCGCCGCAGGATCCGGTGCTCAATCAGTATTTCCTGGCGGCCTACACGGCGCGCGAAGCAACGCTGCAGGCTTTGGGTGGCGCGCTTCCCGTTGACAAGTCACTGGAGCGTTACTGATGCGCCTCACCAACGTATGGGCGGCCGGGCTGCTGCTTACGCCGTCTCTGCCGCTTGGCGCGCAAGGCACCCGCGCCACCGCTCGCGTTATGCCTGCGCCGCCGTCGCTGAACGGGGCCTGTGCGGCGTTGACCAGCGCGCCGTCTGATTTGGTGCGCTCACCTGAAGGACGAACGCTGTTGAATTTCAAACGTGAGCTTGACGGCGTCGCGACAATTTTCGAACAGCGCGGGACGGTGCTGGACGGGATGGACGCGCGGCGAATGGCGGAGATCCAGCGTGGCGTTGACTCGCTCATGCAGGTGTTCGTGCGGTATCGAACGGGCGACGGGTCTGCTGGATCCATGATTACCATGCGTCGCGGTGACAGCACCGCGCTGCTGCAGGGCAGGGTTCTTCAGCCCGGTATGGTGGGCGAGTCGATGGAACACGCCATCAAGGCTATCCGTCCAGACATCGACGTCACGCTGCGCGCGCTCGGATCGCAGCACGCCCGGTGGTTGTCCATGCGCGAGCGTTCCACAGCGAAAGCATCACCGAGCGGCTACCTGGGCGTGAGTCTCTCCGGTTCGCAGATTCGCATGGTAACCGACAGCGGCAGCTTCACGGCGCATTGCGATTACCCGATGATCGAGGCGGTCGATGTGGGGTCACCGGCGCGCGTTGCGGATCTTCGCGCCGGCGATACGGTGGTGGCGTACAATGGGCGCGATGTTGTGGCGTTGACGGTGAACTACCCGCAGTTGCTCGTTCCGGGCAAAGTGATTCGCGTGCGGGTTCGACGTGATGGCAAGGCGCGCGAGTTGCCAGTGACTGTGGCGGAACGTCCGACTGAGTTGGCGGAAGGCAGTGTGCGATTCTATCCTGCGCCAGGACGTGTGATCGCTACCATGCCGTCGCGGGTGAGTACGGGCGGAATGGTGGTGCGTGCCATGCCGTCACCGGCGTTCGTGGAAACAGGAATGTTCGGTTTCACGGGAGGCGCGTCGATGATGGTGATGCAGGGCGCGCAACTGACTGCGGTAGACGACGAGTTCGCGCAGAGTGTCGGGCTTGAGCCGGGTGTGCTGGTCATGCGGGTGCAACCCGGCTCCCGGGCGGCCGACGCAGGATTGCGGGCCGGTGACATGATTCTCGCGGTGAACGGGACGCCGGTGCGCGAATTGCTGCTGATTCAGCGCGCGATTGGTGCGCCCGGGGTGCGCGAGGTGAAGCTCACTGTTGCGGCGCGCGAGACTCCTGCCAGAATCGTGACGATCCGGTGGTAGCGCTCTGAAGGGCTTGAGGGATGAGCAGGTGCAGGGTTGAGCGTTGGAGGGGTGAGCGGTGAGGGTAGAGACAACCTCTTCCCTCACTGCTGACACCTCCAACGCACAATCCACTTTTTGCTCACCGCTCCGGCAGTCCATGCAACAACACGCTCCGCACTACGCGAATTCGGTTCGACTATCACGGTCGCTCACGATGCACGTTGCAGCATGCGAAATCCCCAGAATCTCGACGTGCTGGCGCGCGCCAATGCATTGGTGCTCTCGCTCCACCGATCGCCGCTCAGCAAGAGCGGTAAACGCGCGCCAGGACTCAGCGCTCAACTTTTGCGTTCCGTAAGCTCGATTCCCTGGAATATCGCGGAAGGTGCCGCGCACGACGATCCTGGCTTCGTGCGACACCTGACCATTGCGATCGCATCGGCAAACGAGGCGGAACAACAGCTCCGACTGGCCCGCGCGCTTGAATTGCTCGGCGCCGACGGCGACTGGCATCTGACCGAGATCGTCGAAATCCGACAGATGACGATCGGACTGCGCAAATCGGTGCTGCGCCAGGGACCAAGGGGAGAGTAAACCTCTACCCTCACCGCTCGCCCCTCCAACGCTCACCCCTGCGGGTGCTCACACCTCTGGCCTCCGTGGGCCGAGGGGTGAGCAGCAAAGGGTTGGGGAGAGGTGAGC
>JANMRE010000493.1:0-7760 GCA_031370885.1 Gemmatimonadaceae bacterium | reverse complement strand
GCGACAGCGCTGGATTCGGCCTTACGTGCCGAGGGGCTGCCGGGTGCGCCGTGGGACGGCGGGTTTTTCGTGACGATCGAGACGTCGGAGCCGATGGCAATGAGCGATCGCCTGATGGAGGAGGGAGTGTTTGTGGTGCCGATTCCGGAAGGCGTGCGGGTGGGGGTGTGTGGGTTGCGGGTGGCGGATGCCGGGAGATTCGCCGAGGCTATACGAAAGAGTCGGAAGTAGGAAGTAGTCAGTAGGAAGTACTGGAAACAGAGTGGGGGAGTACTCAACAGAGTAGGGAGTACTCAACAGAGTAGGTAGGGAGTAGATGAGTCTTACCTATTGTCTTGGCCGAGCGGTACGAAGCGGCCGTCGTCGATGCGGGTGCCGGTGATGCGATACACCGTGATACCGCTGGTGAACATCAGGCCAGCGGCGGAGGTTGGGGCGACGATCGCGGCGGATTGTTCGAAGCGCGTGTTTGTTCCCTCGAATCGCAGACGTTCCCGTACGTGAACATGACCGCCAAGCGCCAGCGGATACGGATGGCCTTTGAGTTTTGCGAGGACTTCGGCGGCGTTCGACACCGTGTGTCGGAACTGCGCCTTGCCGCCGATGGTGATCACGCTGGGAGCGGGAGGTGCCTCGTTGAGACCGTGCACCGACTCCATCGATGAAAAAAACGGGATGTGATTGAATGTCACCACGGGCATGGTGGGCGGTATCACGGCGAGGTCGCGCTCAAGCCACACCAGTTGCGCGCTGTCCACGTGGCCATAGTAGCGTGTGTCATCGATGTCGACGCTGTTAAGCCCCACGAAGTGCACGCCACCAGCGTTGAACGAGTAGTAGTCGGGTCCGCGATAGCGCCGATACATGGCGCGACCGTACAACGGATGGTTGGTTTGCACGCCAGACTTGTCGCGCTCGATGCCGAACGCTTCGTGGTTGCCGGGAATTGTCCATACTGGAGGCGCGATCAGTGTTATCTCACGCTGGAACAGGCCGTAGTACCCAGTGGCTTCGGCCTCTCCCACGCGCAACGCGTCGCGCACCAGGTCGCCACTGATGATGACGAACGCGGGGCGAATGGAGTCGATCAACGCGCGGAGCCGTTTCGTGCGCGGCAGCGAGGATTCGGCGATGTGCGTGTCGGACGCATGAATGAACGTGACCGTCTGCCGTGCGGGCGCCGGCGACATCGCAAAGTCGATGGGGCCTTGGGTGGACACGTCGCTGTTGATGGCCCGGTAAAACGCACCGCGGCTGACGTAGCCGCTGGGCACGCTGGCAAACACGATGCCGGTGGATCCCGGTTCCGGTAGCTGAAATGATCCCTCACCGTCGGTGACCACCACCTGGTCCTGATTCGACACGGCAACGCCGCGCAAACCACGCTCGCCTGCGTCGTACTTTCCGTTGCCGTTGCGGTCGATGTACACATGACCGGAGAGCATCGCGTCGACCATGGGCACGGACGACTGTCGCTGTCCCGACCATGACACGAACGCGAACAGGGAGAGAGATCCTACACGCATGCGACGTTGCGTGAAACGGTCGCGCCGGTCGCGCGGTTCAACGTGATTCCCGATCGGCGGCGATCACCGCGTTCAGCAGCACGTTGGCGCCATTCACGACGTCCTCCGCCTTGGTGAATTCCTTTGGTGAGTGACTGATGCCACCGACGCTGGGCACAAAGATCATCCCCATGGGTGCGATGCGTGCAATCTCCTGTGCGTCGTGTCCGGCCCCGCTGGGCATTCGCTGACGCGTGAGACCCAGAGACGCGGCGCTCCTGTCGATCCAGTCCATCACACGCGCATCGGCTATGGCAGGATTGCCGTCAACCAGACGCGTGAAGGCGAACGTGGTGCCGGTGGCCGCGCCCACGTCGCGCCCGATCTGTTCAAAGCGCTCGGTGAATCGCGCGAGCTTCGCGGCGTCGAGGTCACGCAGATCAACGGTGAGCACCACTTGTGAAGGAATCACATTGGTGGTGTTAGGCAGTACCGTGAGGCGTCCAACGGTGGCCACCTGCCGACCGGGCTCACTGGTGACCGCATCATGTACGGCCACCGTAAACTTGGCCGCAGCCAGCATGGCATCCTGTCGCTGGTCCATGGGCGTGGCGCCCGCATGATTCGCCATCCCTTGTATGGTGACTTCGAACCATCGAAGTCCCACAATGCCCTGCACCACACCAATCTGCAGGCCGGCCTTCTCCAGCAGTCCGCCCTGTTCGATGTGGAGTTCGATGTAACAGGCGACGTCGCCAGGCTTTTTGATCGCGTCGCGCCAGCGCGTTGAATCGCCGCCCACAATATTGATGCCCTCGCGAATGGTCTTGCCGGAGCGCGCCACCTTGTTGAGATCGGTATCGGAGAGGTCTCCGATGGCCAACTTGCTGCCAATGGTGCCGCCTTCCTCGTTCTGCCACACGACGACCTCCAGCGGGTGACGCAAACGCACACCCTGTTCGCGCAGTGAGCTTGCCGTTTCAATGGCGGCGAACGAACCAAGCGCGCCGTCATAGTTGCCACCATCCGTGACAGAATCGACGTGCGACCCGATGAGGATGGGACGGAGTGACGTGTTACTGCCGTCCAGCCGGCCGAAAATGTTTCCGGCGGCATCGATGTGCGGTACGAGGTTCGCTTGTCTGAACAGATCCAGCGTGAACGCGCGTCCAGCGAGATCAGCGGGAGAGTACGCCACGCGATTGATGCCGCCTGGTGTACGGCCGATGGCATCGAACGCCGAAAGCCAGCTGTTGAGCCGGATGCCGTTCACGTGCAGTGGCGCACTGGTTCGCGCACGCGCGTGCGGGAGACGCACGAACGGCACGGCGGCGAGGGCTGCAGACTGTTGCAGGAATTGACGACGTTTCATGCGATGATCATGCGGGCAGCACCACCCCAACCGCAAGCGCCCCTTCTACCGCTCCACGACAAGAAACTCCCCGCAAGCGCTGCCGCGTCAGTGCGTCAACGTCGTACGTCCTGACGCAAGACTGCGTTCGACACTATTCACGCATCTCCCGGCGTAAATACTTCCGACTGGATGAACCATCCCAGCTCCGTAGAGCGCCACTCGGCTTGATAGGTCCCGCGCAGAACCCGATCCACACTGCCCTGTCGCCAGCGACCTGTCCAGCGTCCGCGTTCTGTGGCCGTTGTTGGCGGATCATGAACCACGATGTCGTCCGGCTCGCGCACATAGCCCACGAACGCGTGTTCGGCGAATTGTGCGGCGAAGGCGGCACGCGATGCCTCGCGCCCACTGAGCACGGGGCCGCGGGCGACGGAGATCGAAACGTCCGACATCATGCTGGCCACGACCCGTTCGGCGTCTCTCGCGGCGATGGCCTGATTTGATGCGGTGCGCTGTGCGCGGATGGCGGCGGCGATCCGCGAACTGCCCGGCGACATCGACGACGTGCCATCACGCTTACGCCGCAAACAGTTCGGCAATCGCGAAAGTGAAACCGGTGAGCAGGTCGTCGCCGCCGAGAACGTCCTCAACACCGAGCAGCGCCTGCGACCCGTCGGCGCGGTAGACGGTGACCTGCCGTCGCGCCGGATCGACAACCCACACAAGGTGTGAGCCGGCGTCAAGCCAGTCGCCCACCTTGGCCAGCACGGCGCCCGGCCGATCGCTCGGCGACCGTATCTCCACGGCAAGATCGGGGGCGAACTCACCGTACCCATCCGGCATCGGGCCCGCCCAACGCTTACGCGATACGTACGCCACATCGGGTCCGCGTACCGTATCCGGATTGCGCGCCAGCGTGAAGCCGGAGTCGCACGTAAGCACCCGTCCACGGGTTTCCGCCGCGCCGCTTGATGCACGATCTCGGCTCAGGAAGTTGCTGAGCGCCACGCCGATTCGCAGCGCGCACTCCCCATGGCGCATGCCAGGAGGCTCGCGCACGATCAGCCGACCGCGCACCAGTTCGATGCGTTTGTCCGGCAGGGGATACACCAACAGTTCTTCGGCGGTCATCAGGGCGACGGGTGTCGTCACTTGGAGCATCTCATGCAGCACGGTAGTGGTCATGCGCACACGGTACCGACGTGACGTCAGCGCCATGTCATCCTGATTCGCTGGAAAGCTACGCCGCCCGTTCCGCCGAGTCTACTCGGCGGAACGCGCCGTGATCAGTTGCGCCATCGAACCCCTTCACCGGGTCTTCACGACAATCACGCTCCCCGGGAACACTTTCCCAAAGCGTTCCCGCGCATCGAAGTTGCTCAGAAGTCGTACCTCGCGCGCCAGCTTTGGCGACAGCCGACGCAGTTCACTGATGTCGCCGAGATAGGTATTGTCGAGATACACGAGCGGAAGGGCGCCGGTCGGTGCGTCGGGCGTCGAATGGCGCGCTTGCAGAAACTCCGGCCGCAAGCGCATCAACGCGTCGTAGATCGATCCCACCGGCTGGCGTTCGAGGTCGGTTCCGCGAACCACGAACTGCGACGATGCCTCGGATCGCGGACCCATCTCCGAGGCAGTTCGCGAGGTGGCGGTGGCGCCGCAGGCGACCAAGGTTGCTGAAGCTGCCAACACCAGGACCAGCGAACGTGAGCGTCGTGGAAGGAATGTTCTGGTGTGCATTTGGTTCTCCGATGGAAGGTCTGCTAACCCGGTTGCGACGGAGTGTCGGTCGGGATAGCTTCGCGATCCAAAGCTGAGAGACGCCGCTGACGTGCGGCTGATCCGAGGCTGACCCCGTATTACGGTGATCGAGTGATCCGACTCCGTGTCCTTGGCTGTTTGGATCTGTTGGGGCTTCGCGCCAAGCCCGTGGACAGCGTGTTGCAGCAACCAAAACGCGCCGCGTTGCTGGCGTATCTGGTCGTCGCGAAAACAGCGCGCTTTGAGCGACGCGATCGACTGTATGCGCTCTTTTGGCCGGAGTTCGATTTGGCGCGCGCCCGCGACGCGCTGAACAGCGCCATCCGGTTCCTGCGTCGCGAATTGGGCGACGGCGTGCTCGTCAGCCGTGGCGCGGAAGAAGTGGGCGTTGATCAGGGGCAGCTCATCTGCGATGTGACCGAGTTCCGGGCGGCCATCGAACACCATCACTTGAGTGATGCCGTGTCAGTCTATCGGGGCGATCTGCTGGACGGCTTTCACTGTGATGCGTCGGCAGCCTTCGACGAATGGCTGGACGGCGAGCGCAACGCCTTGCGCGCGATGGCGGCGCGTGCGGCCCGGATGTTTTCCGAGCAGCGCGAACGCGAGGGCAACCACACGACGGCGGTGGCCTGCGCCCGGCGGGCCGTGGCGCTGTCGGATGGCAACGAGCGGGTGATGCGGCAACTGCTGGAATTGCTCGACCGGTTGGGCGATCGGGCCGGCGCGCTGCATGCGTACGAAGAATTCGCTCACCGGATGGACAAAGAATTCGACGCGAAGCCTTCGGCGGAGACACAAGCACTCGTCAATCGCATTCGATCTCGCACCGTGTCCGCGGCCGTCGCGGCCGGCGCGTCCACGACGGCGCCAGGGGTGCCGCGCATTGCCGGTCTCGACGTGTTGCGCGAGATCGGCCGGGGCGGCATGGCGATCGTGCACCTCGCGCGCGACGTGAGGCACGATCGTCTGGTTGTGCTCAAAGTGCTGAGGCCGGAGCTCCTCTTCACGTTGGGGATCGAGCGATTTCTCGAGGAAATCCGGCTCATGTCGCGCTTCGCCCATCCGCACATTCTGCCACTCCTCGACTCGGGCACACAGGCGGGGGTGCCCTATTTCGTGACTCCCTACATCTCCGACGAATCGTTGCGCACACGGTTGCGGCGCGCTGAAGGGCTGACGGTGAGAGAGGCCCGACGGATCGCCTTCGAGATGGCCGATGCACTCGACTACGTGCATCGACTCGGCGTCATTCACCGCGATATAAAGCCGGAAAACGTGCTCCTCGCTGACGGTCATGCGATCGTGGCCGACTTCGGAATCGCGCGCGCCATCACGGTGTCGTCAAGCGTCGACAAGGCGGCAGGGGCCAGCCTGGGCACCTTGATGGGTTCACGCGCCTACATGAGTCCCGAGCAATTTCGCGGGGACGTGGATGTCGATGAGCGCAGCGACATCTACTCGCTCGGTTGCGTGGTGTACGAGATGTTCGCGGGTAGCGGTCATACTGAGCGAGGGATAAATCGACTGCTGCAGCGCGGCGCGTCAAAAATTCTTGCCCATACGATCATCCAGTGCCTGGCGGACGATCCGGGGCGCCGCCCGACATCGGTGCGGATCGTGATGGACGCGCTGGACGACGCGCAACCCACCGCATGACATTCTTGGCCCTCTCCAAGAAATCGCAAAACTGCGATTTTCCGGACACGCGACAGTCGTAGGTGCTGCTCTCACGACTACCGAGTGATGAAGGTGGTCGAACAGCACCGCACCCGCAGTCGCTGGCCTCACGCGGGGCTCCTTCGCGAGGCACTGCCCACCCAGCAACACGGCCCCGATCGTTTCCGATCGGGGCCGCGAGTCATTCAACTGAACCGATGTCCGATCAAGGACCGCGGCAATTGGCGTGATACTGCATGTTGCCTTGGTCGATAAACGGGCCCGTTGGGCCGAGCACCGCCACGCCGTTGATCTTCACGAACACCCGGTCAGTGTTCTTGCCAGGTTCGCCACCGTCCCACAGGCGCAGTTCAACGGTGTTGCCGTTCCTGGCAATGCCCGTGGTGATGCGCGCGTTGGGCAGACCAAACAGCGGGCCGCTGGTGATGGGGCCGTACGTCGCGGGATCCGATACGTGATTGTCGACGCCGTTCACATCGATGTGGTACTCGCCCTTAATGCTGCCATCGGCGTTGAAACCACCCACGTTGCCGCTGATGACAACCTTATTACCGCCCACGCTGGTAACAAGACGGCCAAAGGTAACGAAGTCGCACACTTGCGGATCGGGCAAGGCCGTAGGATCAACCGACCAGATGTAGTCGTTATAGTCGGAGTCCCGATAGTTGCCGTTCGGCATCAACTCAAGCTTGTTGTCTTCGGCGCCTACCAGGTATTGGGTCCCGGCTGCGTTCAACATCAGCGCGAATTGCTGAAACGGGGAGGACGTGAATCCACCGGTCGCATCGGAGCAGTTCGTCAGGTTTGCGCACCCGCCGCCCTGCGGATTGAAACTGTTCTTGATGTAGAAGCCCCAATCTGAAGCCCCTGGGTCGATCAAAAGGGTGTTGTTGATTGTCGAACTGCCCCACGCCGGAACTACGTGGAACGTGTACACGCCGCCACTCACGGTAAACCAGCCAACCTCGCTGGGTCCGCCATGATAGGCGCCTTTCAAGGTGACTGTATACGTGTTGCCACCCTTGAACATGAATCCGGCCGCATCGCGTGCGGTCACGCCGCCGTCGCCAAAGTACTTCGAAAAGCCACCCTGATTGGCGTCTGATCCCGGTGCTTCGTTGGCACAATCCGGAAGGAGTGTATTGGTCGCCCAGAATCCGATGTTGCAGCTGTTCGTGGTAGTGACGTCGGCCGAAAGATTGTCCCAGAATTCAGTGGTGGCGCGACCACTGTTGTTCGCCACAATCGCATTCGTAAACGAACCCGGGTCACCAATTGGAACAACCACTTGCGATGGCGGTGGAATAACAACAAATCGCGGTTTCGACAGCCCCGCCGGTTCACTCGGCGTCCCTATATCGCCGCATGCACCAAGCACAGTAGCCAGCGCCCCGAGCACGACAGGGGCGACGGCCTTGAAACGGAAGCCTTTCATTACGCTATCCTCATGGTGGAAAGTG
>JANMRE010000484.1:0-3217 GCA_031370885.1 Gemmatimonadaceae bacterium | reverse complement strand
GCTCACGCAGGCCCTGTGTGATGTGTGCGCGGTCAGCGAGACCGCGGTACGCGCATTGGCCTCTCGGCTGTCTCCCGAACCGCGAATCGTTACGCTCGGCGGCACGACGCTTGACGGGATCTACGCGGACATTCAGGCAGTTGCCGATGTTGTTGGCGCGGAAAGCGACGCCGAAGAGTTGCTGGCGGGGTTGCGCGATCGGGTGAAGCATGTGCATGACACCCTGAAGACGGCGAAGGCGCCGAGGCCGCGCGCGGCTGTTATCGAGTGGACGGCGCCGGTGTATCTCGCCGGACATTGGGGCCCAGAGCAGGTCAAGCGCGCCGGTGGTGTAGACGTGCTGGGTACGGCGGGCGCGCACTCGGTCCCCGTGTCGATGGAGACGCTGGCTGCTACCGCGCCGGAGTTCGTGTTCGTCGCGCCGTGCGGATATTCACTGGCGTCGGCGACAGCGGCAGCAGAACGGCTGCTGCGCGATGATGCGTGGAGCTGGCTGAAAGGGCGACAGGTGTGGGCGCTTGACGCGAACGGGCTGGTGAGTCGTCCGGGGCCCCGCGTGGTGGACGGGATCGAGACGATGGCGAGAGTGATGAATCCGATGATTTTCAGCAGAGTGGATGGGCGGCACGCCATGAGGGTGGGGTAAACCCGTCCTCACCCCACCCACATCTTCACCGCTATCACCACCATCAGTACCGCGAACCCCTTCTTGAGCAGCGTCGCGTCCACATGCATGGCCAGTTGCGACCCCAACATTGCACCGACGGCCATCCCCGCTACCAGAATCAGCGCCGCCTTCACGTCAAGGTGTCCGGCTCGGTAATAGGTAGTCGCACCGATCGCCGCGCCGATTGGCAGGACCAGCACCGCGAGCGAAGTCCCCACCGCCTGTTGTGGCGCGAATTTGGCGAGATAGATGAGCGCGGGCACGATCACAATGCCACCGCCGATGCCGAGGAGTCCGGACAGGACCCCGGCACCCAGGCCGATAGCGAGCAGGATAAGTGTCATCCCAAAAGCTCTCCCGGTTGGCGCCGAGACGCCAGTAATGGGCTACTTTAGGGCTATGCTCTCCGAATCCTCGTTCGCATTTCTCCGAAGGTTGCTCGACACACCGGGTCCTTCCAGCTTCGAAGCGGCGCCGGCAAGAATTTGGCGTGCGGAAGCTGCGGCGTTCGCTCAGGTCAGCACCGACGTTGTTGGCAACAGCTTTGCCGCCGTAGAAGGTCAGGGCGGCCCCACGATCCTGCTCGCGGGCCACATCGACGAAATCGGAATCATCGTCACCTGGATCGACGAAAACGGATTCGTGTATTTCGAAGCCATTGGTGGATGGGACCCGCAAGTGCTGGTGGCACAACGAATCCGCTTTCTCGGTCGCCATGGTGACGTGTTGGGGGTGATCGGCAAGAAACCGATTCATCTCATGAAACCGGATGAGCGCGAAAAGGCGTCGAAGATCACCGACCTCTGGGTCGATATCGGTGCGGCAAACAAGGCCGAGGCGCTGGAACGGCTCGGCATCGGCGACGCGGGTGTGATTGACAGTCAGCTGATCGAGTTGCCCAATCGGCGGATTGTGTCGCGGTCGATCGACGACCGGATCGGTGCATTTGTCGTGCTTGAGGGGTTGCGCCGTTACGCCGCAAAGCCGGGGGTCGCGCGCGTGGTCGCGGCGGCCACGGCGCAGGAGGAGATCGGTCATGCCGGCGGCGGCGCGCGCGTGGCGGCACAATCGCTCGATGCGCGCATGGCCATCGCGGTTGACGTCACGTTTGCGACCGATCATCCAGGCGTCGAGAAGAAGGAACTCGGCGAGCACAACATCGGCGGAGGTCCGGTGCTCGCGCGAGGCTCGGTGGTGAGTCCGGTGGCGTTCGGTTTGCTGCGCGACACGGCCGATCGTCTCGCCATTCCGTATACGGTGCACGCGGCCGGCCGCTCTACCAGCACTGATGCCGACGCGATCCATCTCACGCGCAACGGTGTGGCGACGGCGTTACTGTCGATCCCGAACCGCTACATGCATTCGCCGAACGAGATGGTGTCGCTGGATGACCTGGATCGCGCGGCCGAGCTGATCGCCGAGACGTGTCGCATGGTGACGCTCGAGACCGACTTCACGGCGCGCTAGAACCGACGACCCGACGCCTTGCGCGACTCACTCGTTCGCGACGCGCGACGATAGACTTGCCGCGGCCGCCGCCACGTCGCTGTCGGCATCGTGCTTCAGCGACTCGATTAACGGCTGCAACTGATGCCCGCGCGCGCGGACCAGCGCTTCCAGCGCCGCGACGCGCATCCACGACGAGCTCGGCTCGGCAACTGCATCGGATATGTCCGGCGTCGCGGGACGTGCGATACGCAGCAAGCGTTGCACCGCGTCCGCGCTGCCAATCTTACCAAGCGCAGCGAGCATCTCCAGCGCGACATCGTCATCGGTCTCGCGGTCGAGCGCGGAGGCGAGGCGCGCCGCGGGCGGCTTGATGCCGCCTCCCACCGTGGCGCCCGCCAACCCGAACGCCAAGGCCGACAATCGGCGCACTTCCGCATGCGGATCGAGAATGACCGCATGCAGTGCCTGCAGCGACTTCACCGTGCGTAACCGCATCAGCGCGCGTGCCGCCGCAATGCGAATGCGTTCGTCGGCGTGCCGAAGGAGCGGAATGAGCGTGTCGTCGGCGTGATCGACTCCCATCTCGCCGAGGAGCGCCGCCGCATTGCGCACCACGAACCATCGGCTGTCGCTGAGCGCATCGCGCAATTCGCCCGCTGCGATGTCCATCGCGACAATCGCGTCAAAATACAGTCGACGGGAGAGTGAATCGTCGGTCGTCATCAGCTGTCGAAGCAGCACCTTCACGCCCGCGTCGCCGGCGCGCGCAAACAACTGGAGGAGCAGCCCGTGATCGGGGCTGTGGGGAAGTTGTCGGGCGAGCAGTTCGAGCATCGGCGCGCTCAGCAGGTGCCGCAACGCGCCCTCCACGGCCAGTCGTCCGCCCGATTCCCCAACGGTTGTCACGTGCGTCATACAGGCCCGCGCAACGCGTTCAATCGCGACCGCATCACCACGGCGCTGCGCGTCGTCCAGGACGTCACGCAGCGCACGCACAGCGCCGGTGGCCGCCTCGTCGGTGCGCGCCGCCGTGAACCGGGCCAGCGACCCGCTGCCGGTGGCCACGCCAGTACTCTCCGTCGATGGCACAGGGGCAGAGCG
>JANMRE010000451.1:0-2159 GCA_031370885.1 Gemmatimonadaceae bacterium | reverse complement strand
GGATGCGCGGCAGAAAACATCGATGCCGCGTGTGACTATCTGCGTGAGCAGCGCAATGCCAGGGTTGGATCGATCCACATCAATGTCATTCGCCCGTTTCCCGAAGACGCGGTCATCAACGCACTTCGTGGCAAAACCAACGTCATCATTCTCGAACGCACCGACGAAAGTCTGGCGGGGGACAATCCGCTCGCCCGCGACATCCGCGTGGCACTGGGAAAGGCCAACGAGGTCACGAAGTTTGGCGGAATGCATCCCGCGCTCACGCCCGCCGAAACGCCACGCCTGTTCCGCGGCGCGTACGGGATTGGATCGCGGGATTTCCGTCCCGAGCACACCATCGGTGCCTACGAGTTCGCCACCGGCGTCTCGCGCCGAACCGATGGACGCAGTGCCGACGACGGCGAGACATTTTTCGTGCTTGGCGTCGATCATCCGTACGCGGTGATCAGCCGGGACACGCCCTCGCTGTTGCCGGACGGCGCGATCGCCGTACGCTTCCACTCCATCGGCGGATGGGGGATGATCACCACCGGAAAGAATCTCGGATCGATCATCGGCGATTTTGGCCAGCTCGTGTCCGAACAGGATCCTACTTACGCTGACGACGGCTCGCTCGTGGACAAGCTGTACGTCATGGCCAACCCCAAGTACGGGTCGGAGAAAAAAGGCGCGCCCACAAATTACTATCTCACCGTCGCCCCGTCGCAGATCAAAGTGAACTGCGAATTGAACCATGTGGACGTGGTACTCTGCTGCGACCCGAAGGCGTTCACCCATACGAATCCGCTCGAGGGGCTCAAGCGCGGCGGGTCGCTGGTGTGGGAATCGAGTGAAGCACCCGAGGTGGCGTGGCAGCGCATCCCGGCGGAGCACCGGCAGTTCGTGCAGGACAACCACATTCGCGTCTTCATTCTCCCCGGGTTTGATATCGCGCGACAAGCGACGAGTCAAACCGAGCTGCAACTGCGCATGCAGGGCAATTCGTTTTTGGGGGCGTTCTTTCGTGTCTCGCCGTTTCTGAAGACGTTTGGCATCTCCGAAGCACAGTTCCAGGATGTGGTGCGCAAACAGTACATCAAGAAATTTGCGCGGTTTGGCGACGCGGTGGTCACGTCGAACATGATGGTGATGAACGAGGGGTTCTCCCGCGTAACCGAGATTGCGATCGGACAGGCCGACGACCCCGATCGCTCGTCGATGCGCAATCCGCTGCTCGCGCCCATCGGTGACCACTATTTCCCGCCTACGGCCGGGTGCGGCTCGTGTGGGAGTGGGGGTATCCAGATGCCAGTGGCGCAACTGGCGCGCGCGCCGCTGCAAACGATAGCCAAGTTTGACTCTGAATTCCGCGCCGGGTTGGGATATCACCAACCGGCCAGCGCACTGGCATCGGTTGGTATCATGGGTGCCGGTACGGGAGCCACGCAGTCCAAGTATGTCGCCCGACGGGAAACGCCGGTGTTTATCGCAGAGAACTGCACGCAGTGCATGGAGTGCATCTCCGCCTGCCCGGATACGGCGCTTCCCAATACGGCGCAGGAAGTCATCACGGTACTGCGAACTGCGGTGAACAATTACGTCACCGATCCCACCGAACGTCGCGCGCTCGCGGCCGATCTCACCGGAATCGAACAGCGGGCCCGTGTCACGATGATGGAATCGGTGAAGGCGAAGACCGCCGTGCCGTTCCAGGACATCATCCGCCGTGAAGTCACCGCTCTCACCACGGTTTCAGACCGCACGAAGGCGGAGTTTACCGGGATTATTGACAAACTTCCGCTGTCCTACAGCAATGTTCCGGCGATCTTTCGCACCGTGGAAACCAAGACGCCTGGAGCGGGCGGGCTGTTTTCCATTTTTGTCTCCGATCTCTGCAAAGGTTGTGGAGAATGCGTGCAGGTGTGCGGCGATCACGATGCGCTGCGCATGACGCGTGAAACCGAAGAGCTGAACGCCGACCTTACCACCGCGCAGGTGTTCTCGCGTTTGTTGCCGGATACGCCGCAGAAGTATCTTGGGTTGTACAACGACGACGACATTGCGGGTTCACGCGATGCGACGTTGCGCAATCATCTCATGGTGCGCCGCAACTACGAGGCGCTCGTGTCCGGTGATGGCGCCTGTGCCGGGTGCGGCGAGAAGAGCATCCTGCGCGC
>JANMRE010000448.1:0-21087 GCA_031370885.1 Gemmatimonadaceae bacterium | reverse complement strand
CCAGTGCGATGGGTGGGCCACCAGCGCTGGCGGGAATCGTGGTGGCGGTGGTCGATGAAGCCGCAACGAAGTTCGCGGGCCTGGTGAGTGGGGATCTCGACATTGCGGGCATTGCGCCATCTATGGCGCATCTCGTGCGCGATGATCCTGCATTGCAGTTGCTCACTCCGCCCGCGTTGTTCACCAACGTGCTGGCGTTCAACACCACGCGTGCTCCCTTCGATGATCAACGGGTGCGACAGGCGGTGAGTCTTGCCATCGATCGTGTTCGACTGGTACAGGCGGCAGTGGCCGGTTTCGCTACGCCCGCCGGAAGTGCAATCCCGCCGGGATTGCCGATGTCGGAAGTCCAGCTCCCTCGCCACGAGACACGCCGGGCTGACTCACTGTTGGACGCGTCGGGTTGGCTCCGTGGACCCAATGGCGTGCGCGCACGGCATGGAACCCCGCTGCGCGTGGAGTTGCTCACGGTCGGCAGCGGTGACATGGCGATCGAGCAGTTGCTGCAGGCCGACCTTGCAGAGCGCGGCATCGCGCTGGTGATTCGCGTCGCAGAACTGACCGCGTTTCTGAGTACGGTGCGGGCGTCTCCAAAAACGTTTGATGTCGTGCTGACCGGCATTCCCGGCGACATCGGACTCGGGCAGCTGGTGGCGCTGTTTGCCTCTGCCCAGCGCGGGGGTGCGATGGACTACACAGGCTTCCATCGTCCCGCATTGGACAGCGCGTTGATCCGGGCGCGCGCGTCAACTCCCGCGAGCGCCCGCGAACAGTGGACGCGTGTGGATTCGATATTGAACGCCGAGACGCCGGTCGCGTGGCTGTATCACGCGCGCGGTGTGCAGGGACTCTCAAGGTCGCTGCACCATGTCACGATGGACCTGCGCGGCGAACTGGTTACCGTCGCCCAATGGACGAGACGCTGAGGGTGCAGCGCTCGCGACTGCTGCAAGTCGATCTCGACGCGCGACGCGCACTCGCGCGACCAGAGGCATCGGCTGTCGACGCGCCATTCGCGGTGCTCGCCGAGAGTCTGTTGCAGGATCTCCAGCCGCTCATTGATGCCCCGCTGCCAATTCCTGAGCACAAAGCGCGATTGACGCGCTTCGGTGGCATGTCCCGAGCACGGCACCTTTCTCGACTTCGATCCCTGGAAGCCGAACGACCATTGGTGCGCCCGGTGCGAACGATCATACCAGGGGCGCGCGCATAACGATTGGTGGGCAATGGGCGCTCAGCTCTGGACCGCAGAGCGCGCGGTGCATGCGGCGACGCTGTTCGTATTGCGTGGTGACGCCCGCCATGCGGTGTTGGCGGCGCGGATCCTGCGCACCTGCGCCGAGCGGTATCATACGTGGCCCAACACGGACAACGTGCTCGGACCCACACGCCCGTTCTTCAGCACGTACCTTGAATCCATTTGGTTGCTGAACCTGTGTCACGCGCTGGCGCTGCTCGAATCGACGACCACTGAATGGACGTCCGCCGATGCGTCGGCGATTCGCGAACGGCTGCTGGAACCCAGTGCGAGCCTGATCGACAGTTACCACGAGCACGGCTCGAATCGACAAGTGTGGAACGAAGTGGCGATCAGCTCCGCATGGTGTCTGCTGGACCGACCCGATGCCGTGCGTCAACGCCTCGATCGTGAGGGGGGAGTACGTTGGCAGATCGCCAACGGCCTCGATGAGGCGGGGTCGTGGTACGAAGGCGAGAACTATCACCTGTTCGCGCATCGAGGATTGTGGTATGGCGTGGAGTTGATGCGGGCGCTGAATGAACCACTCGCGCCCGACCTCGACGCGCGGTATTCGAAAGGATTTGTCGCACCGTTCGCCGGCGTGCTGCCCGATGACACGTTCCCTTCGCGACGCGACTCACAGTATGCCAGCAGCATTCGCCAGTGGCGCACTGCCGAATGGTGTGAATTGGGGTGGTCGCACACGCGCGATCGTCAACTGGCTGGTGTGTTGTCGCGCCTGTACGATGGTCGGGTTGAACGTCGCGACACAGGCCGGTGGCGCTCCACTGCCGATGCCGAACGGAACACGCCAGCGACGTCGCTGACGAGGGCGGATTTGTCGTGGCGCGCCCTGCTCATGGCGGATGCCGCGCTGCCACCGGCTACGACAATGTCGGCGGCGAGTGTGTGTCTGCCGGCGCAGGGATTGGCGGTGATTCGCCGCGATTCCGGTCGCACATATGTCGCGCTTGAGGGCGGCCAGCTGGGAGGGGGACACGGGCATCCCGATCAGTTGGCACTCACTTTGCAAACCGACCAGGCGCGTTGGCTCGAGGACCCCGGTACCGGCAGCTACGTCGAGGCGGAGTTGCAGTGGTATCGCAGCACCTTGGCGCACGCTGCTCCGTTGATCGACCGCGCATCGCAATCGCCCGTACCGGCGCAACTCGTAGCGTTCGATGATCGCGGTGACGTGGCGTGGATGGTGAAGCGTGTTGATGGCATGGCGGACGGAGTGCGGGTGGATCGCGCGATCGTGGTTGGCGAGGGATACCTCGTTGACGTGGTGGAGTGGGAATCGAATGCATCGCATGTGTTGGAACTGCCAATCGTCGGCAAGGCCGACCTGTTGTTGGGCGAGGGCGATGGGTGGACTCCGTGGGGGAGTACCGAACCGCGACGCGACGACATATCGGGAATGATCGCGCGTGCTGAATCGACGGTCGTCAACGACACGCTGGAATTTCGCGCGTATCCCACGTTTGCTGACACGCGGCGTGACGGCGGCGCGTCGCAAGTCCAGCCCACGGGACGCGTCACGGGGGACTGTGCGCGCGTCTGGTACGCGGTCCATGGAGCGAACGCAGGCGACTCCGATTCTTCATATCTCGTCCGGGCAACCGTGCCGGCGGCACCGTGGCATGGAACCACGGATCGTCACTGGTTGTCGGCGCATGGTGCACGCGGACGAGTGGTCGGCGTGTGGAGCTGGCCATCGGAGGCGTGGCCCCTCGGCGCCGTGATGTCCGTGCAACTGTCGACGGCGGGCATGCCCTGCGTTCGCGTGACGACACACGACGGCGTTTCGGCAACGCATTCGCGCAGTGAATCGGGATGGCTCGTTCAGCTGGACGAACGCGGTGCGTGCCGCCGCGTCACGCTCTCCGGATTCCGGAACAACGTGCCAACGGTGATTGCCGAACACTTGATTCCGCCACCCGGCGCGCGCGCCGACTACCTGCTGCCGTTGATTGACGAGCTGTCAGGCATGGACGACCCGGGCTCTCCCATTCCCGGGGCTCATGAAATCGCCCTTGGCGAAGCACACTACGTCCGAACAGAGGCCACCTGGCGTGAGGCCGGCAAACCGACCGCTGCGGTGCAGATCGCGGCGACACCGTTGTGGTTGGTGGTGGATGTGCATGCGCAAACGGGACCGCTGGCAACCAACGTTCCAGATGCGCTTGGGCGGCTCGACAACGAGGTGCCCGACATCAATGCCGACGGACTTCAGTGGTATATGGCGCGAGCCGACATCCCTCCGTCGCCTTCGCGGGGCTGGCATGCCGCCGCACTGCACGTGCCGGCTCCGACCTCCGGCGTCGGCACGCGAGGTCGTCACACGATGATTGCCGGGAAGACTGACCCGCCACGGGTGGCGTGGACGGCGATGCCCGACGGATGGGCGATGCGCTTGCAGTGGCCGCGCACTGCATTGCCACTTGATGCCGAACAGGCAGTCTATTTTGAGCTGGTCATCAATGAACGGTCACCCGACCGGGAGCGTCGACGCGGACAGTTGGTGCTGAGCGGCGGCGGCGGATACGGGTATCTGATGGGCAATCGGCGTCCGACCAATCTCTTCGTTCGGCTGGTGGTGCCAGCGTCGCCCATCGTGACGACGCTTTGATGACGCGTCGGCGCTATTCTTCCGCAGCCCCACGAATCCACTGGAATCGTGGCTTCGAAACCGCTCTGGCCGCGCCTGAATGACCGACTCACCCCTGACGGCCGTTGCCGTCGTGCTGTACGAATCGCAAGACCCCATCAACATCGGCGCAGTCGTCCGCGCGATGAAAAACATGGGGGTCTGGGACTTGCGTCTTATCCGCCCCTGTCACTACGAGCCTAATCGCATAGAGCAGGTGGCCCACGACACCCGCGATCTCGTCGAACGCATTCGGCACTTCGACACCATCGATGACGCGCTGGCCGATTGCGTGCGAGTCGTGGCGTTTTCCGGACGTCGCCGCGCCGCGCGCTGGGCGCGGCACACACCGCGTACGGCCGCCGCCGACCTGCTTGAGTACGCGCCGACCGGGCGTGTTGCGATCATGTTTGGTCGGGAAGATCATGGTTTGCCCAACGATGCACTGGATCGCGCGCACGCGATCGCCACGATCCCAACCACGGAGCATTTCTCGTTGAACGTGGCGCAGGCCTGCCTGCTGGCGTTGTACGAGTTGCATCTGCAGGCGGGCGACGTGACCAAGCGGATCGCCGGACCCAAGCGCGCTGCCGGCACACCCAGTATGCAGGAATACGAGCAGACGTTTGCCGATGCCGGCGCCGCGCTCGATGCCATCGCGTATTTCAAAACACGTAATCCAGAACTCGTCATGCGCAGCGTGCGGTCGCTGGTGTTTCGGGCGGCGCCGGATGCGCGCGAGCTGTTGTTGCTGCGCACGGCCGCCATCGAAGTGCTGCGCACCATCGAACGGGAGTCTCGCCAGGCGGTCGCCGTTGCGCTGGCCGGGATGACGGCGGGCACGAATGTCATGCCGGGCGCTGAGCGGGAGGCCCTCGGGTGAGCTTCGCGATTCCGTTCGCACCCGGTGACAGCGGCGATTGGCGTATTCGCGCATCTGACGTGATCCCCGGTGGGTCATCCACCGGGAGCAAGCGACCTGACGCGCTGTACGGCACGCGTGCGCTCGACGGCGCACTGCCCACGCACTTCGAACGCGCGGAAGGGTGTCTGCTCTGGACGCCCGACGGTCGGCGGTTTGTCGACTGCACTATGGCGCTCGGCGCGGTTGGCATTGGGTACGCTGACGCGGCTGTGACGCGCGCGGTGCAGTTGGCGGCGGCGGCCGGCAGTGTCACGGGATTGCCGCATCGCCTGGAAGTCGAGGTGGCGGAACGCCTCGTGGAGATGATCCCGTGCGCGGAGCAGGTGCGTTTTCTGCGCACGGGCGCCGAAGCGACGGCGGCCGCCGTTCGCATCGCGCGTACGGCCACCGGACGAACGCACATCATTGCCTGCGGGTACTTTGGGTGGCTCGATTGGTGCAGTGAAGGGTCGGGTGTACCCGATTCGATTCGTGTCGACATCACCTGGGTCCCGTTCGGCGATGTGTCGGCGCTCGATGCTGCCGTGTCACTGCACGCGTCGCACCTTGCCGCAGTCATCATCGAGCCGGTGGTGCACGATATTGCGCCACTGTCATGGCTCGCGGCCGCGCGCAGCGCGTGCGACCGTACGGGCGCAGTGCTCATCTTCGATGAAATCAAGACGGCGTTTCGTATTCGCACCGGCGGCGTGCAGGAATTGCTGGGGGTGCTCCCCGACGTGACCACGCTCGGGAAGGCCATGGCCAATGGCTATCCGCTGGCGGCCGTCGTTGGTCGGGCGGCCATCATGGAGCACGCGGGAAACACATGGGTGTCCTCGACCGCAGCGGCGGAATCCACGGGGCTTGCAGCGGCGCACGCCGTGTGTGCGTGGCACGATCGTGTCGACGTTCCAGAGCGGATGGCGCAGGCTGGTGGAATGCTGCAGGAAATCATCGGCGCCGCGCTGGCCATCTCACCGTGGGTTGGGGTGCGGGCGGAGGGACCGTCGGTCATGTGGCGTCTGGTAGCCGATGTCCCCGAACCACTCGACGCGCTGGTGGCGGCCGCTGCACGACGGGGTGTCCTCTTGAAGCGGGGCGCGTATCAGTTTGGCGCGGTGGCGCACGATCAACAGGCACTCGATCTGGTGGCTGCCGCCATGCCGACCGTCACGCAAGCGCTCGTGCCGGGCCCACGCCGCGACGGAGACTGAGTCCATGATCGCATCCGCGACGCCTCTTGCCGGCGCCCAGCCGCTTATCGATGTGCATGCGCATTTCCACACGCCGTACACCAATCGCGCCGATTGGAATCGCTACAACAGTTCGAGGCTCGACGCGGCCGTGAGGATCGGCGTACGGTCGCAAGTTGCCTCGGTGCTCGGGTCGTGGGGATTTACATCGCCCACCTACTTCGCATCGCCCGACGATCAATCGCGCGCCAATGCCTGGATGTGCGCCTTTGCCGAGCAGCACGGTGCGGTGGTGCGCGCCTACGTGGCAGTCAATCCAAACTTCACCGCGCACGCGGTGCACGAGATCGAAGCCGGCATCGCCCGGGGCGCCATTGGCATCAAGTTGGCGGCTGGTCGTCGCGCCGACGACGTGCTGCTGGACGAGATTGCCTCGGCCGCCGCCCAGTTCGGCGTGCCGATCCTGCACCATGTGTGGCAGCACCGCCAACGCGATTGGCCGAATCAGGATGCCTCAGATGGACTGGACCTCGCGCGTCTGGCCGCACGTCATCCGCGCGCGACATTCATACTGGCACACCTTGGCGGTGGCGGCGATTGGTCGCACACGTTTCCCGCGGTGCACGCGCACCCCAATATCGTGATGGACCTCTCCGGCAGCGGCATCGACCGCGGCATGATTGACGAAGCGTTGGCGAGTGTGGGCGCGGCGCGATTGTTGTGGGCCGCCGATCTGACCATGTGCACTGGACTGACCAAGCTTCGCGCGCTGGAACATACGGTGGCCAGTGACACGGACATCGCGGCCATGCGCTGGGGCAATGCGGTTCGCATCTTCCCACCTCGCGTGTTCGATGCAGTGCTCGGCGTGGAGCCACTCCTGTGACGGAAATCGGACCACCCGCGCGATCCCGGGATGCCAGTGTCGTGAGCGAGCCGATCGACGTGACCGCGTGGATCGGGGGGTTTCCGTTTCGCCATGTGCCGCACCCCGAACCGGAGGTACTCGTTCGGGTGCTCGAACGCGAAGGGTTTGCTGGCGCGTGGGTCGGGCATTTGCCCGGCGCATTCCATCGTGATCCGGTTCCGTCGAATCGTGCATTGTATGCCGCCTTGAAGTCGCATCGAGGCGTGTTGCATCCCGCACCCATTGTGCGCCCCGACTGGCCCGGATGGGAGCAGCAGCTTGAAGAGGCCCGACAAGAGGGCGCACCTGCGGTTCGTGTCTATCCGGCGCAGTGGGGGCTGGGGCCGAATCATCCCGCGCTCAATGAGCTGGTTGAGGCGTGCGCTGGTGCGGGCGTGGCGATCCACGTGACCCTGCGTTTCGAAGATGTGCGGCAACGGCATCTCCACGACACCGCGTCCGATGTGCAGGCCGCGACGCTGCGCGCTATGGCGCGACGCTCAGGCGGGGGGGGGCGGCCACGAGCGGTACTCGTGGTTGCCGGTGCAAGTCGAGAGATTCTCGAGGAAACACACTGGGGCCTCACGCCCGTGGAGCAGGCCAGGGTTTTCTACGACTTCCACTGGCTGTGGGGTCCTCCCGACGATCACTTCGGGCACGTGGTCCGAACAATTGGTGCGTCCAAGTTGGCCTGGAGCTCGTGGTGGCCCCTTCGGTTGGCGCAGCAGTCGCGAGCCCTTGTCGAGCTCCTGCCGGATGACCTTCACCTGTCGGTCGGCGCAGGAGATTTCGCCGACGGCAGCGGCATTGCCGCGTTGGCGCGTGGCAGTCATGAACCCTGAAGCCATGTGCGCGCGTCGGTCCGGATTTTCACGCGCGTTTCGCTCCCGAATGTCTGATGGAACCTCGACTCATGGTTGGCTAAGCACATCGTCTGCTCGCACTTGCGTACAAATACGGTGCCGGGCATACTTCGCGCTTGCAAAAACTGGTTGGACACCGACTTACCGAATACCGGTGTAAGTTGCTGGTCGGCGGTCCATCGATGTTCAGACTAGCCGTTCGGCGAGCGTTCACTGCGCTGGTCGTGCTCGTTCCATTATCCCGCCTTCCCGGCCCCAAGCAGATGACGGTCAAGAAGCAGTGGACGGTGATCCCAGGGTTTCTCGCGCTGGCAACAGCGGCAGCGCTGCTGTCGGCGTACAGTGGTGCGTCGTCGTCGCAGGGGCTTCGGGTGGAGCAGCCGGTGAAGTTCGTGCACGCTCCGCACGTGGCGAAGGCCGGCATGAACTGCCTGTACTGCCATAGCGCGGCAAACAAAGCGGCCGATCCGGGCAACGCGTCAGTGCAGACCTGCATGGGCTGCCATCTGATTGTGAAGGCGGGTTCGACCGAGATCAAAAAGGTCGCGAACTATGCGGCCAAGGGGTTGCCAATCCCCTGGAATCGAGTGCACAAACTGCCCGACTACGTGCAGTTCCCGCACTACCGTCACGTCAATGCTGGTGTCACCTGCCAAACGTGTCACGGCGACATTCCGGCGCAGGGCAAACAAGGCCCGGACACCAACTACGTGCCGGTGCAGCAGGCCAAGTCGCTCAATATGGGGTGGTGTGTGAACTGCCATGTGAACGGCTACAAGCCAGCGGAAGGTGCCAAGGCCGCCGGCTTGAAAGTCACGCCGGAGTTGGAAGCGATGCCGCCCAGGAAGGCGCGTTACGATTGCGCTGTCTGCCATTACTGACCCTCGACCGCGGGCCGGTGGTGCGCATCGTGCGCGTCGTCAGGTCCGTGCAGCCGCCCGGAGCGGAGTGACTGCATGAGCATTGAAACGGGGACCGGTGTCAAACGCCGGGACTTCCTCAAGATACTTGGCGCCACGGGCGCGACCACCGCGGTGGCGGGCTGCTCCTCCGAGAGGGTGGAGAAGCTCATCCCGTATGTAACGTCGCCCGACAACACCGTGCCCGGCGTGTCGCAGTATTACGCCACGACGTGTCGCGAGTGCGCGTCGGCCTGTGGGGTCATGGCGGAGGTGCGAGACGGCCGTCCGATCAAGTTGGAAGGCAACCCCGATCACCCGCTCAATCGCGGCGCCATCTGCGCGACGGGACTGTCGGCGGTGCAGGGGTTGTACAATCCCGATCGGTACCGGTCGCCAATGGTTCGAGAGGGCGCCGCGCTCAAGCCGACAACATGGGCGAAAGCCTACGAGTTGCTGGCGGCGAAAGTTGGTGAGGTCAAGAGCAGGGGACAGGCGGGTAACGCCGTGTTCATCAATCAGCACGAGACCGGCACGTTTCCAGGTTTTCTCGACCAGTGGCTCACGGCCAATGGGATGCCGGCGCATCTGAGTGTCGATCCGATGGCACCCGCAGCAACGATCGCCGCGAATCAGAAGGCCTATGGTTCCGCGTGGCCGGCGCTGGACTTTTCGGCGGCGAAGCTCGTGATCAGCTTCGGCGCCGATTTCCTTGATGGATGGGGACACCCGGTTCCGCAGCAACTCGATTGGGCTGATGCCCGCGGTAAGCTGGAAGGTGCGCCAACGCTGGTGTACATCGGTGCGCGCCGCTCGCTCACCGGCCTCAATGCCGATCAGTGGATCGCGTCGAAGCCAGGCAGCGACATGGCGCTCTGTGCGGCGCTGCTGGGGCAGGGCACTGCGGTGGCGGCGTCCGATGCGTCGGGCGTTCCGGCCGCCACTATCGAAGCGTTGGCCGCAGCCATCAACAGCGCCGGCAACGGCGTGATGGCCATCTGTGGTGTCACCACGGCCGATGCCGTGGCGTGCGGCGCTATGGTGGCCGAGATCAACAAGAAGGCCGGCAGTATTGGTGTCACGATCAAGCCGTCCAGTGGTCATGTCGGGTTTGGCGGCTTGTCAACGTACGCCGATCTTGCCGGTGCCACTCAGCGCATGGCGGCTGGCACGGTACCCATCGCGTTTGTCCGTCACGCGAACCCCGCGTACACCACGCCAAAATCGGCTGGCTTTACGGCGGCGTTTGCGAAGGTGCCGTTCAAGGTGTCGTTCAGCAGCATGCCCGATGAAACCAGCGTGCTGTGCGATCTCGTGCTGCCGGACAATCACTGGCTCGAAAGCTGGGGCGATGCGCAGTCGATGTCGGGGCAGATCAGTTTGCAGCAGCCCACGCTGGATTCGGTGTTCGACACCAAGTCCACCACCGACGTGCTGATCGATCTCGCGAAAAAAGACACAGCCTTGGCGTCGCGGTACAACGTGGCCGACTACCGCACGTGGTATACGTCAAAGTTCCCTGGTGGCTCGTCGGCGTTTGCCACTGCGCTCACGAAACCGTTCGTCGTCGGCGCGCCGCTGGTGGCAGCATTGGCCAAGGGTACTGCCATCGGCGCATCACCCGCGCCGCTGTTGGCCAGCACCACCGGCGACTATTTCGTCCACGTGTATCCATCGGCCACCCTTGGCGATGGGCGCGGAGCCAATAAACCATGGCTGCAGGAGTTGCCCGATCCTGTCACGAAGTTGGCGTGGCAGTCGTGGGTTGAACTGCACCCGCAGACATTCAAGAAGTTGGGTCTGCGCGAAGGTCAGCATCTCACCGTCGAAACCGCCGCCGGCAAGGTCACAGCGCCCGTGTATCGCTACATGGGTGTGCGACCCGACACCGTGGCGATCGCGCTCGGACAGGGTCACACGGCGTTTGGTCGCTATGCGCAGAACATTGGTGTGAACGCGTACGACCTCGTGCCACACGGATGGGATGCGGCGGGCGGTCTTGCGTTATCGGCCACGAAGGGCACCGTCACAGTGGGTGTGGACGCGAGTCAGCTGGTGACCACCGAGGGGTCGGCGCGCCAACATGGGCGAGAAATCGGACAGGCCATCACGCTGGCCGACCTGATTGGCGGTGGGGACGCGGAAATTCATCACAACATCGCGGGTATGCCGTCGCAGGAGTTTCTGCCAGGTCTGAAAGCGCCGGTGGCGGCCGATGCCCAAGGCGAGTACGCGAATCCGAAGTCGAAGAGCACGGGCATGTATGACCCGGCGCATGCGTCGGGGATGGAGCATCGTCGTTGGGCCATGACCATCGATCTGGCGCGCTGCACGGGCTGTTCAGCGTGCGTCACGGCCTGCTACAGCGAGAACAACATCCCCACCGTCGGCGCACCGTATCAGGGTCGTGCCCTCAGCCCGTCCACGTGGGATGAGCGTCCCGGTGCCAATATTATCAAGGGCCGCGAGATGGCCTGGATTCGACTCGAACGTTACTACGAAGGCAATGAGAATTCAGAAAATGAATTCTCGTCGGACTTCGACACGCGCTTCGTGCCGATGATGTGTCAGCATTGTGGCAACGCGCCCTGCGAACCGGTATGCCCAGTGTACGCCACGTATCATTCGCCCGACGGGTTGAATGTGCAGGTGTACAACCGATGCGTGGGCACGCGCTACTGCAGCAACAATTGCCCTTACAAGGTTCGCTACTTCAACTGGTTTGGGTATGGTGAACCGGAGCGCAAGCAGTATGCGTGGCCGGAGCCGATGCACTGGTCGCTCAATCCCGATGTCACCGTGCGTGGCAAAGGGGTGATGGAGAAGTGCTCGTTCTGTGTGCAGCGTATTCGCGAGTCCGAGGGACGGGCCAAAGCCGAAGGGCGTCCGCTGCAGGCGGACGAGTTTACCACCGCGTGCGGCCAGGCCTGTCCGTCGCGCGCCATCGTGTTTGGTGATGCGGCCGACGAAAACTGGAGTGTGTCAAAGCTCGCCTACGACCGTCGCGCGTATCATGTGTTCGAGGAACTGAACACGTTCACCGCCGTGGTCTATCTCAAGAAGGTTTCCCATCCCGCGCCGGCATTCCCGGCGAAGGCCTGAGGGCATCGCGCATGGCATCCGTAGCGCCTCCGGTGCGTGAAGGCATTCGCGGGCCGAACATCGCCTCCGCCGATGTTCAGCTGCCCGCGGTTCACGATTATGAGCAGGTCGATCGCGAAATTATCGCGACACTGGGCTTCAGCAAGCAGTGGTTTCTGGGACTGTCGGTGGCCGTGGTGGGTCTGCTGATCGGCATCTCGGGTTGGCTGTACCAGATTTATTGGGGACTCGGTCAAGCCGGCTACGAACCTCCGGTGATGTGGGGCACGTACATCATCACGTTCGTTTTCTGGGTGGGCATCGGTCACGCCGGGACACTCATTTCGGCCATTCTCTATCTGTTCCGGGCAGGATTTCGGACATCGATTTATCGCGCCGCCGAAGCGATGACCGTGTTCGCGGTCATGACGGCCGGATTGTTCCCGATCATTCACATCGGCCGTCCGTGGAAGTTTTTCTGGCTGGTGCCGTATCCGAACTGGCGATTGTTGTTTCCGAACTTCAAATCGCCGTTGGTCTGGGACGTGTTCGCCATCTCCACGTACCTCACCATTTCCACAACGTTTTTGTACATCGGGTTGATTCCCGATATCGCCGCCATCCGCGACAAGGAAACCAACCCGACGCGCAAGCGCATCCTCAGTATCCTGTCACTGGGATGGCGGAACAGTGATCGCGAGTGGCGGCATTTCGCGAAGGCGTACATGTTCCTCGCCGCGTTCAGCACGCCGCTGGTGTTGTCCGTGCACTCCGTGGTTTCGTTCGACTTTGCGATGGCACTCACACCGGGATGGCACGCGTCCATCTTTCCGCCGTACTTCGTGGCGGGCGCGATTTTCTCGGGGTTCGCGATGGTGTGGACCATCGCCGTCCCCATGCGCAAGTGGTTTCGACTCGAACACTACATCACGCTCAACCATCTGGATGCGACCGCCAAGGTCGTGCTGTTCACGTCGATGGTGGTGGGATGCGCGTACATGATCGAGTTTTTCGTGGCCTGGTATAGCGGCGTGCGAGCCGAGCAGGAATTCTTCTGGAATCGCGTATTCGGGCAGTGGTGGTGGGCGGCCTGGATCATGTTGCTGTGCAACATGGTGTTGCCCATGTCACTGTGGTCGCAAAAACTCCGTCGCAATCCCACGTGGCTCTTTGTCCTCAGCCTGTTCATCAATCTGGGCATGTGGTTTGAGCGCTTCGTGATCGTGGTGCCGTCGCTGTCGCACGAGTTCGAACCGTGGCAGTGGGGCAGCTACATGCCCAGTTGGATCGACATGTCAATTCTCGTCGGCTCGTTCGGGTGGTTTTTCATGTGGTTCCTGCTGTTCGTCAAGCAACTGCCGATCATGGCGATTGCCGAACTCAAGGAGATTGTCGTTCCGCGCAACAAGTACGCCCATACGCACGGCATCGACACGGCCGGCCATCACGACGCATACGGGACGTCCACTCCCGGGGAGCACGGCTGATGCAAGGCGTACTTGGAGCGTTCCGCGAGCTCGATACGACGGTCGCCGCGATCGAGGACCTCAAGAAGCAACGCATCGGCGACGTGACCGTGTATTCGCCAACCATTCGACACGAGATTGATCAGGCGATCGACGGTCCGAACAGTGTCGTGCGACGGTTCACCCTCATTGGCGGGCTGCTCGGCGTGAGTTTCGGCTACTGGATTGCCATCTGGACGTCGGAGTACTGGCCCGTGGTCACGGGCGGCAAGGCCATCGCGTCGTGGATCCCGTACACCATCATTGGATTCGAGGTGATGGTGCTCGTGGGTGCGCTCTCCACGGTGGCCGGCATGTTCATCAACTCGCGCATTCCGCGACTGACCACCACCACCGGCTATGACGTGCGCTTTTCGGCGGGTCACTTCGGCATTTTCGTTTCGTGTGACGCGGCCAAGGCGGGTCAGGCCGAGACGCTGCTGCGACAGCATGGCGCGGTGGAGGTGCGACGTGAAGACTGAGTCTGCATTCCCCATGTCGGCCTTGGCGTCGCGGATGATGCGCGTTGCCGCGATCGCGATGCTGCCGGTTGCGTTTGGCGCGTGCAGCTGGTTCACCGATTTCAAGCGACAGCCCGCCATCGAACCGTGGGAGCCGGTGTCGCAGAATGTGAATGACACTACCACTCCGCCGCGCGGTCAGCCGAAGTACAGCGTGCCCGCGCAGGGCACGTCGGGCGCTGCGTACGGAATTTCGTACGCGCCCACGATGCCAACGATCGATTCGTTCGCGGCGATCCCCAGTCCGCTCTCGGCGGATGCGCGGTCGCTGGCCAACGGCAAGCTGGAGTACCAGATCAATTGTGCGGTATGCCATGGGTATGCGGGTGATGCCAACGGTGGGCTTAAGCGGGTCAACGCCGGATACGGCTTCGCGCCCAGTCTCCTCACCGATCAGGCGAAGGGGCGCACCGTCGGATACATCTACGGCATCATCCGCAATGGTCGTGGCGTCATGCCCAACTACAACCGCGTGGAAGAAGCCGATCGGTGGGACGTGGCCAACTACGTGAAGGCGCTGCAGGCAGGTACCGCCGATACCGTCATGGCCGGGATGCCCGGTGAGAATGGCGCCACGGTGCCTGGCCCGTCACAAACGGCGCCTACGGTACCGTCCCGCTACGTGCACCCCACCGTCGTCCCCACACGCGGTTCGCTGAACATCAACTCGGCCACCTACAAGGGTTCGGACGTGAAGCCCCCTGAAGGTGCGACGAGCAAGGAGAAGCCGGAGTGAGTCAGCACTATCACTATCCGACGCGCGAGGAGTTTGCGCGACGCCTGATCAACAAGCCGTTTCCCAAACGGCTCACAACGCTCTTTGCGGTGCTGGCACTGATCGGGCTTGCCACGTTTCTGGGCGGTGTGTTTACAGGACAGGAGCGCGCGTGGCATGCGCTGCACTTCAATTGGCTCTACTTCACCGTTATCAGCACAGCCGGTACCGCGTTCGCCGCGGTACAGCGCATCGTGACGGGACGATGGTCGAGACCTATCGTGCGATTCGCCGAGGGTTTTGTGGCGTTTGTGCCGGTGGCGTTCATCATCCTGTTGGTGATCCTGCTGTTCGGTCGGGAGCACATCTTTACGTGGGCCGGACGGGAAGCGATCACGGTACAGGAAAAGGCCACCTATCTCGCTCCGGCGTTCTTCCTGGCGCGCGGTATCCTGATTTTCGGTCTGATCACGGTGCTGCAGCTCTGGTTCGTGTGGAACTCGGTTCGACTCGACGTAGCCGTGTTGCCAGAGTACGGCGCCAGGTGGGCCGCCGGACTTCGCGCGAAAATGCGTGCCGGCTTTGGCGATGAACGCCGTGAATTGCACTCGCAGCATTCCCAGCAGGGCAAGCTGGCAGTCGCGGTGTGCATCACGTTTGTGTTCGGGTGGTGCGTGATGGCGTGGGATTATTCCATGACGTTGTCACTGCACTTCCAGCAAACGATGTATGCGTGGATCGTGTTCATGGGTGGCTGGGTGAACATGTTCATGGCGCTCTCGTTGCTCTCCATGTGGTGGCGCAATCATCTCGATGCGAAAGATCTGGTCACTATCGACCACTTCTGGGACCTGGGCAAGCTGGGTTTCGCGTTCACCGCGTTCTTTGGCTACATCAGCTTCAGCCAGTACCTGGTGATCTGGTACGGCAACATGCCCGAAGAAACATTCTTCTATCGACTGCGACTGATGGGCGTCTGGAAGCCAGTCACGACGCTCGTGCCGATTTTCGCGTTCATATTGCCGTTCTTCGGATTGATTTCGAAGGCGGCCAAGGTTTATTTGCCGACGTTCGTGCTGTTCTCGGTGTGCAGCTTGGTGGGCGTCTATCTGCATCGTTACATCGAGGTCTATCCATCCATTTACGGAGAAGCGAGCAGCCTGCCGTTCGGGTTGTGGGAAATCGGCACGACGCTCGGGTTCCTCGGAGTGTGGGGGCTGTGCTACGCCGCGTTCATGGACGCGTTTCCAGTGGTGCGCGTCTTCATGATGACATCACCGTTCCGTGATGAAGTGCAGGTACCGGTAGACGCCCGTACCATGGAACCGCTGCCGGCGCACGAGTAGATTTCAGCAGGGCGGCACGGCGGGGCTGGTTGTCGGGCCGCACCATGGGGCGTTAGCTCAGCTGGGAGAGCACCGCCTTTGCAAGGCGGGGGTCGTCGGTTCGATCCCGACACGCTCCACTCGATAGGGAACGGCCACGTAAGCTCTTAAGCTTGCGTGGCCGTTTTGCATGATCATGTGCTCCAGTTGAAGTGTGGCGCTTCCCGCGCCGAACTATGGAGTACTGGTGGTTGTCACGGCCGAACGCTGCGGAGTTCAGCCGCGGCGCCGACACCGCGCGATTCGTGTGACTGATCCGGCTGGCATGTTGAATCGTACTTGGAGGGTCAGACGGAAACGCTCCGTCACTCACCCTCATCCATTCGAGCACATGAATATCGTCCGAGCCCTCCCGCGCGCATTGGCCGCCTTGGTCTGCGTTGTTGCCCCATCCCTGCTCTCTGGGCAAGCCGCTGGCGCGATGAAAGACAAGATGGCCGACAAGATGGACAAGCCGATGGACAAGATGGATAAGATGGACAAGATGAATGGCATGCACGTGAGCATGGGGACGTTTACCGGTACCGCCGGGCATATGGCGGCGGGTTCGTACAGTATCGGCAACGCCAACGGAAAGATGACGCTGACAACGAGCGATGATTTTGCCAGCGATCCAAAAGCGCCTGATGTGTACCTTGTGCTGGCCAAGGGCAGTGCGATTTCCAGGGAGAACGGACTGTGGCTGGGGAAGTTGAAGAAGTTGGCCGGCGCCTACAGCGTGGTGATTCCGGCCAACGCCGCATTGGACGGGTATGACACGGTGGTGTTGTGGTGCAAGAAGTGCAATGTGCTCATGGGCAGCGCTCCTCTCGACAACGCGGCGATCACCAAGGCGCGCATGAAAGACGGTATGAAGGATGGCATGAAAGACAACGCGCCCGATACGAAGTGATAGTGTCACGAGCCGCCCCGAAGGTATCGGAACGTCACCTTCGGGTCGCGCACGAGGAGACGCTTCGCCTGCGGCTCATCGCACGCGACGAGCGGGCACTGGTCGAGCTGATAGACTACGCCACGCCGTGGCTGCTCGGTATCGCGGAGGGTATTGTGCGTGACAGCGCCGATGCCGAAGAGGTGGTGATGGAAACTTTTCGGCAAGTGTGGGACAAGGGAACCACACTGGAAGAGACGGGATCCGGGCTGATGCCGTGGATGCTGCGGGTAACGCGGAACCGGGCCATCGACCATATACGATCACGACGCCGACGCGATGCGGCGTCGGCACGACTTGCCGAAGATGGCGAGCAGGTGGCCGCTGTGGCGGCGACCGAACCCGATGAAGCGGGGCAGCCGGGGTGGCACGTGCATGGTGCGGTTCACCAAGCGCTTGGCGAACTCCCCAGCGACCAACAAACCGCCGTGCGGTTGGCGTACTTCCATGGACTTACCCATTCTGAAATTGCCGAAGCCTTGAACATTCCTATTGGTACCGTGAAAAGCCGACTGCGCATGGCCGTCGACAAGCTGCGAGTTTCGCTTTCGTCCGTCCGAGACTGGATCCTATGACATCTCCCGTCACTGCTCACGACTGGTTCGTTGACAACCGCGTCGCATTCGTGGCTCGCGCGCTCGACGCGTCCGAATCGCAGACCTTTGCCGATCATCTGCCGCGTTGTGCGGAATGCCAGACGGCGGTGACCGAACTGGAACGCGATCTTGGCTGGCTGCCCATGGGCGTGCAGCCAGTTCGGCCTCGTCCGGGCCTGCGTCGCGCCATCGCTCGCTCGGTCCTTGGCGAAGAACGGGCGCATCGCCGACCGTGGCTCGTACCCGCTGCATTGATTGCCATGGCGGCGTCACTGCTGATCGCTGCCATCGCGACGTTCGCGGGCTACCTGCCGGCGCAGCGCGAGGCCACGCGCCTTGCCGGTGCGCTCGGTGCACGCAATCAGCAAATTGCGTTTTTGATGGACACACTTTCAATTATGCGGCAGTCGTCCCGCGTGCTGCAAGCCTCCATTGCGCGCGATGGCGGTCAAGGCGGACTGTTGATTTTTGCCGATGAGCGGTCGCACCGTTGGAACGTGGTGATGCACGGATTGCCTCCGGCACCTCAAGGCAAATCCTATCAGTTCTGGTTTATCTGCGCGGATGGCATGGTGCGGAGCGTCTCGATCACAGGTGATCCATCTCGTCCGGCGTTTGTGACACTGGAGATGCCGCCCACGGGTGGTGCGGTGATGGGCGCCGCTCTGACGATCGAAGCATCGAACGATCGCTCTGGTGCGCCGCGGGGCAAAGAACTCGCGCATATCATGCTCTGATGTTGCTGTCCGTATTTCTGGAGATACGTTGTGCTCGAGTCAACGGACCGACGGAGAGGTCGATCCGTTCGCGCATTACCAGCGTATATGGGGAGGTAGCCCACGCGCCGTCGTGGCGGTGGGCATCGTACAGGACACTGACCAAACTCGGTCATCGGCCGTCGGCGACGTCCGATCTATCCACCGGAGAGCTTTCCATGCGTCGATACCGTAGCGCTGTGGTACTGGTTGGTCTCTTTGTGGCCTGTGCGGGCGCCGAAGCGCCGTCCGCGCCAAATGCTCAGCCCGTCCCGCCGGGCGTTACCCCTCCGGCAGGCCCAGGTGTCACGGGACACTGGCAGCGTACAGGCTACAACGTCACTGGCTCAGTGACCATGGCGGTAGAGAACGGCGTGGGCCGAGTCACGTTCTCGTCTGATTTCTCAATCATGCAAACGCCGGGACCGGCGGTGTACATCAATACCACGAATAATCCGAATAGCGGACAGCCGCTCCGAATTGGTGCGCTGAAGAATATACGCGGCGATCAGACGTATACATTTCAAGTGCCGGCGGGGAGCCCCCGTTATACGTGGGTGCTGATCTGGTGTGATCCATTCAATCTGCCAATGGCTGAGGCAACCATTCCACCCACTCCGTGACGATAGACGAGCTTCGTATTGCAGGCGCGCAGATCGCGCCTGTCTGGTTAGACCGGTCGGCCACCGTGGCGAAGGTGGTCGCGTATATCAATCAGGCGGCCGACCAGGGTGCGCAGCTGGTCGCCTTTGGCGAGGCCCTGATTCCCGGCTATCCCTTCTGGATTGAATGGACCGACGGCGCACGATTCGACTCCGCCGTGCAGAAATCGTTTCACGCTCGCTATCTCGATCAAGCGGTGCAGATCGAAGCGGGGCACTTGGCGCCGGTATGCGACGCGGCGAGGATGCGCGGCGTGACCGTCATTGTGGGCTGCATCGAGCGCCCGCCCGACCGCGGTGGACACAGCGTGTTCGCCAGCCTCGTGTACATCGATGCCACGGGCGCCATTCAGTCGGTGCATCGCAAGCTCATGCCCACGTATGAAGAACGACTGAGTTGGGCCGCCGGTGATGGACACGGATTGCGCACGCACCCGCTTGGGCCCTTCACGGTGGGCGCGCTGAATTGCTGGGAGAACTGGATGCCGTTGGCCCGAGCCTCGCTGTACGCGCAAGGCGAAGATTTGCACGTGGCCATCTGGCCCGGCAGCGTGCGCAACACCGAGCATATCACACGCTTTGTGGCGCGCGAGGGTCGTTCGTACGTGATGTCGGTAAGCGGCCTGCTGCGGCGTTCGGACGTGTCCGACGCGGTTCCGAACGCGGAGCTGCTCCTTGAGCGGATGCCCGAGGTGGTGGCCGACGGGGGATCGTGTCTGGCGGGTCCCGATGGGTTTTGGCTGGTTGAGCCGGTGGCCAATGACGAGCGGCTGATCCTGGCGAACATCGAGCATCGGCGGGTGCGTGGAGAGCGGCAGAACTTTGATGTGGCGGGGCACTACGGGCGACCGGATGTGTTCCAGTTGACGGTGAATCGCGAACGGCAATCGATCGTACGGTTGGTGTAGTGGGTCGTGGATCTACGGCCGCGCAGACAGCCGCCTCATGTCGTTCCAGTCAATGCTCCTTGGCCTCGGCAAGCAAGCGCTTCACCACAATTTCCTGCTCCTCGTACTTCCCTTCACCAAAGTGGTGAAAACGCACGCGCCCCTTGGTATCGACGAAGTAGGCGGCAGGCCAATACTGATTCTTCCAACTGTTCCAAATCCCGAAATCACCATCGATCACCACCGGATAGGCAATGCCGAGTTCCTGTACAGCTGCTCGAACGTTAGCCGGCACGCGTTCGCGTGGCAACTCTGGCGTGTGCACGCCAATCACCACCAACCCTTGATCTTTGTACTTGGCGTACAGCGCTTTGACATGCGGCAATGCATTGAGACAGTTGATGCACTGAAAGGTCCAGAAGTCTACCAACACCACCTTGCCCTTCAACGCCTCCGTGGTGAGTGGCGCGGAGTTGATCCACTCGCGCCCGCTGGGAAAGGCCGGCATCGCGCCTTCGTCGTCGAGTGCGCGAGGAACTACAATGTTATCGAGCGATTCGCCAAGCACGGCACGAGTGGCCGTCTGCGGCGCCAGTCGCTTCACCAGAAGTTCTTCCGCGGCCGCGGTGCGGATGAACTCACCCTTGGCCAGAAGCGTTCGATCCCATCCAAGCGCAATTACCGCCACGGCAATCAGCGCCAGCGTACCCAGTGCGCGACGAACAATGCGATCCATGGAAAGACTCCTGCGAAGCATCGCAGTGAGGCGTTGTCCAGCCGAGAGAACAAGCGCGAGTGCCGCGCTGGCGCCGAGGCCAAAGGTGGCGAGCAGTGCGAAGGTTGTCGACGTGTCGCCTGACGCGCGTCCACCAACGATAACCAACCCAAGGATCGGACCCGCACAGGGCGCCCAGAGCAAGCCCACGGCCGCACCGGTGAGTAGTGCGGCCGGTGCGCCTCGTGATGCGCGGGCCGTTCCCTCTACCCGCGCACCGGCGCGCACCAACGGTCGAGTGAGCGCTGTCGCCGCGCGTTCCGATATGAGTGTGAGCGCCACGAGCGCCATGAACGCGAGCGCGATCCATCGCCCCGCCTCACCCGCTGTGGCAATCCACCCAGCACTGTAGGTGGCCGCGGTAGCGACCACGGCAAACGTGGTCGCGAGACCCAGCAGCAGCAACATGCGATCGCGACGTGACTGCTCGGCCTGGGAGAATACCCGCGGCACGATGGGCAACACGCACGGACTGAGGATGGTAAGCAGACCGCCGAGAAACGCCAACAGGTAGGTTGCCTTATCGAACGTAGTCGCCGTGGGCCCGTGAGGTTCCATAATTCGTCCTCGAGGCGTCTACCGCCTTACACCGATCTGCTCGAGATACGGCGCGAC
>JANMRE010000428.1:0-12136 GCA_031370885.1 Gemmatimonadaceae bacterium | reverse complement strand
GTTTCGACGTACCGCGGATCGTGACGACGCTGCGTGCCCGCCACGATGCCGAGTCCCTTCGCCTTCGCCATGTCGGCGGCAGCGATCGCGGCGAGTGCCGTCTTCACATCGACGGCCACCGGTTTCTCGGTGAAGATGTGTTTCCCCGCATTCACTGCCGCCGTCAGATGCTGCGCGCGAAAGCCGGGCGGTGTGGCAAGGATTACGAGGTCGCAATCGGTGGCGAGCACCCGCGTGAACGCATCGAATCCGGTGAAGCAATGATCTTGCGTGACCTTGTAGGCAGCGGCGAAACGCGCATCCTCGGTGACCGTTTTCGCAAAACTTGCCCGCGCCGATGCGAGTCGATCGGGGAAGAGATCGCCAAGTGCAGTGATCAACACGTTGTCGCTGGCCTGTACGGCATCGCGGGCAGCGCCTGAGCCGCGACCGCCGCACCCGATGACACCAATGCGAATGGGGTCGGCGGTGTGATGTCCGATGGCAAACGCGCGCCGCGGAATAGCCAACGATGCGAGTGCGAGACTTGATGCTTCAACAAAGGTGCGGCGGGATACGGTCATGGGATCCTCACGAGGCGGACGCCTGCAAATGGACCATCGGAAAGCCACCAACGACTCTTGGGGTCTTGTGGGTCGGTTTGGTTCCAACTGAGTTGCTGCCGCTCTCGAGTCGTGGTGGAGAGCGAGTCGAGTGGTGTACGATACGAGCCACCACGAATCCACGGCGTGCCGTCGACACCGGTAACCCATTCTCCGGCATTGCCAAGCAGATCATGAAGGCCGAGTCGATCGGCATCGCGCGTCGCGGCGGCGTGTGTGGACCCGTCTGCATTGGCCGCGTACCAGGTGATTCGTTGACGCGCCGCCGCGTCGAGGTCGGCGAGCGCAATATCGGCGGCGCGCTGCCACTGTGCGTCAGTGGCGACAGCGTAGCGGCGGCCAGTCTTCTCCGATAGCCACACGGCGAATTGCATCGCAGCCGTGTGCGTGAGCGAAATTGTCGGCCAGCCACGGTGGCCGAACCCACGATCGGGCGCGCCGTACGGTCTGGACGGTCGTGTGGTCGCGTCCACGCCTGTGCGGTTCTCGCGCGGCACGTCGAGCCGCAGGTAGAACACGTCATACAACTCCCACGGCACTTCGGTGACGCCAATCAGGAACGGCTCGACGGTCACGCGCGCGGGCCCACTGGCGCCGGGTACCGTGACCTCACCGCCTGGGACCGGCGCAAGTTCCCATCGCAGTCGCAGTCCTGGAAGCGAATCCACGAGGCGTGCGGACGGGAGCGCGCTGGTCTGTGCGCCGACCTCAAGCCACGGCAACGCAATGAGGAGGCGCGTCGCCAGTCGCGTGAGCCGACGTACATTCATGTGGATGCGGATCACCATGCGGAGAGCAGAGCGCGTGCGAACGTGGCAAATGGCGACGGTGGTGGCGGTGAACTTGGCTGCTGTCGCCCTTTCTGCACAGGGGGCGCCGACGGAGTTTCGCGAAGTCCACCTCGGCCTGGAGGTCCGCATTGCCATTTCTGACACCGGGCCAACCGCTGAGCGAGCGGCTCGCGCGGCATACGAGCGTATCGCGGCGCTGGACGAAGTGCTCTCCGACTGGCGCGCGTCGAGCGAAGTCCGTCGGCTGCAGACATACGGTGTGGGCACGTGGATTCCCGTTAGCCACGCACTTGGGCAGGTGCTGGCCCTGGCGCTCGACGTCGCGCACGCCAGTGACGGGGCCTTCGATCCCACCGTCGGTCCACTCACGGCGCTCTGGCGCGAGGCGCAACGCACCGGGCGACCCATTCCCGACGCTGCTCGTGCCGCAGCGACGACGCGAGTGGGATATCGATTTGTCGAGCTCGACACAGTGAACCGGCGGCTGCGTTTTCTGCGCGACTCGATGCGTCTCGATCTGGGTGCGGTCGCCAAGGGATGGATCATTGATCGGGCGTTGGACGAACTGCGACGGCGTCGGATCACGGCCGCGCTTATCGAAGCCGGTGGCGACCTCGCGGTATACGGCGCGCCAGCCGGTACACGTGGATGGCGGATCTCGATACCTCGCGAGCAGGGCGACACGGTGCTGGTGTTGACACATGGCGCCGTGAGCACGTCGGGTCCGACCGAGCAGTCGATTGCCCGAGCGGACGGTGCGCGTGAGAGCCACGTGTTCATGCCGCAAACGGGTCACGGACTGACGAATGGCCGCACCGTAACCGTTATCGGTGCGTCGGCGGCGATCACCGACGCATTGGCAACGACGCTTACGCTGGTGTCATCGGAGCACATGGCATCACTGGCCACGCGCTACGGTGTAACGGTCATCCGGGACCAGACGCCCTGAGTCGGCGTTGCGCGTGATGTCGTTCAACGTGCGCTACGACCATCCCGGTGACGGCGTGAACGCCACCACGCCTCAGTGCACAAACAGTTCGCGGCGCTGAGATACGCGTCCATCGGGAATCATTACCTTCACCAGTGTTGATCAGCCCTTGCGAGAGGTCGCCGGCGTCATGCCAGCCTCCACTCATGGTGATGCGCTTGTCACCCAGCGTCGCAAACCAGTCCTGATGATCAATACCGTGCAACACCAGGTACGTCAAAACCGCACCGATTGCCGTCGTAGAAGTTGAGTGACTTCCAGCGGAGTTCACGAAGTCAATTGGCAGGAGTGCGCGCGGTGGCGCTGCGGATTGTGCCGTCACGGCAACTGGTGCGAACAGGATGACGGCGCGTGCGGTGCAGGGGAGGCGCATGAAATGCACGATGGAAGCGGTGGCGGCGTACGCATTCAAACGGATGCTGAAAGGTCGCGCACCGTGAACCCTTGCGATAGTTTTGCGAACGGTGCGTATCCGGCAAACTGCCAGATCACCCACTTACGCGGACACTGCATGAAAATGCGTTGCTGTACACTCATGTTGACCACGGCGTTGTTCGCGGTTAACGGTCACGCACAGCCGCCTGCGGCCTTCGGCGTTGCCGTGCTGCCGCGAACGCGCATGGAGGCAGGTATTGCTGTGCGCGAACATGACGCAGCAGCATTCACAGGCGCGCCGCAGTTTGTCCTTGACCCAGTCCCGCTGATGATCGCCGGTGGCGCCAACGGTGCCGCGGACTACGATCTCACCTACGCGTACCAAGCCGTCCTGCTCTCGGATGGACGATTGGCCACGTTGGCGACTATCGGCAACAAGCTCCTCATATTCGACACGGACGGTCGCGGCCAGCGAGTCGTCGGGCGCACGGGTGAGGGGCCGGGCGAATTCATGGCAGTGAACGGAATGTTCCGGATGCCCGGTGACACGCTGTTCCTGCCCGATGGCGCCAACAACCGACTCAACTGGGTGCTGGCCGATCGTGGTGTGGTGAAGAACTCGCCGCGGGGTACGGAGCGCCGGCGACCCTACGAGCGCGCGGTAGGGTTATTGCCTGGAGGGCGCTTCCTGATGACGTCGGCGGGACTGCTGCAAGAGGGCCTGGTTGGTCGGGTCACGCGCCCATCGACACCGGTGTTTATTCTGACGATCGACGGAAACACCCGCGAGGTCACCGCGTTGCCCGACTACGAAATTGCCGTGATTGAGTCCTGGTATCGTGGGCGGCCGCGCAACCAGAGCATGCCGCTGCGTTTCTCCAGAAGCGCACAGGTGTTGGCGTGGGACACGCTCGTCGCAACTGCCGTGGGCGACGGCTACCGCATCGACCTGCGCAACGCCGCCGGCGTCGTGTTGGCGCAACTGCGAGTCGCGGTATCGCGCCGCGTAGTCACCCGCGCGATGCGTGAGCGTGCGATCGAACAGGAGCTGTCGAGATTGCGCGCTCCCAGCGGCGAACGCATGGTGGATCCGAAGGAATCTGAGCGCCTTGTTCGCGAACAGCCATTTGCCGATTCTCTGCCGCCCTACCACGAGCTGTTCACCACCGCCGAGAAGACGCTGTGGGTGGTGGATGCCATTGTGCCCGGCGACTGCGACGAATTGTTCGCGCGGCGGCGCAAGCCAAGCGGAATTGACCGGAGTCGATTCCAACATTACCAACCACGCCACGCCAGACTGACGATTTGCACTTCGTGTTTCGGGCGACGTCCGAGCTTGACCACGAAGTCAAGGGGCGCGAGGTTCGAGCGTGGCCTCACATCCTGGGACGCCCGATTCACAACTCGCTCGACTGCTTGCCGAGGCATCCAACGGCGCCCCCGACGCGGTCGATGAGCTCTATGCTGCGGTCTACGGCAACCTCAAGACACTCGCCAAGCGACACCTTCGCCGCGAACGCGAGGACCACACGTTGGGTGCCACCGCCCTCGTCCACGAGGCATTTCTCAAACTCGCCGAGCAACACTCCGTCACGTGGGAGAGCCAAGCGCACTTCTACGGCATCGCGTCGCAGGTCATGCGCCGCATCCTCGTTGACCACGCCCGGTATCACGCGATGCACAAACGCGCGCGTGAGCACCAAGTAACCCTCGACACCAATGCCGCGTTGGTCAGCCCCGGTCCGTCCGAGGAAATCGTCGCCGTGGACGAGGCGCTGGCGGGCCTGGCACAATGGGATCCCCGAGCCGCCAAGCTGGTCGAGCTCAGGTACTTCGGCGGGATGTCAATCGAGCATACGGCCAAGGTCCTCGGAATCTCCAGTGCGACACCATCCCGATCCGTCAAAGCGATACCGATCACGCATTCGCTGCTGGCGCATCTGTTCTGCGGCGATAATGGAGTCGGCGCGGGCGATCGAATCACGCCGGGCCATCTCAATGAGCGCGGCGACCGAAGCGATGGAGTCGCGACGCATCAGCTCGATGCGTGCAACCGAATCCGCAAGCGCGCGTGTCACCGCTTCCACAGAATCGCGCTGCCGCATCGTGGCCAACTCGCGCTCTGCCGAGTCCGCGCGAGCACGTGAGGCCGCGATGGAATCCGCCCGTACATCGAGGGTGCCGTTGCTTTCGCCTTTCTGCACGCGGACGCGCGTTTCTGATGTGACGCGCTTCGCGGTCACGCGTGTACTCGCCGTGTCCTGCGCTGCCAAGGCGCTGGAGACGATCAATGCGGCCGCGCAGCCGGAGATGAGAATGAGCGTTGCCCGGAATGTCATGGTGAAGTGTCCTCTTGGTTGCCGTGCATACACACACACGTAGATTGTTTCGTCAGAATTCTCAATACGAGTAGCACACACGACTCCATGCTCGCACGGTCGTCCCCGAATGAGTGATCTTTAGTGGTCCGCTCAGAATGAATGAACGAATGAAGAGCCATCGGACGCCGCACCGTGAGTGCGACGTCCGACCGTTCCTATTTACTCGGGGGGGTTGGAGGCGTGCTGCGGCTCCCGATCGTGCTCATCGCGGAAGCGACGCATCTCCAGTTCCACGTCATCCTTCGTACGGCCGTACCGCTCCTGAATGCGACCCGAGAGCTGCTCCCATTTGCCCTCCGCCTGATCCATGTCATCGTCGGTCAGCTTTCCCCACTGCTCGCGAATCTTGCCCTTCAAGTTTCTCCACATCCCTTCGCTGCGATCGTCATTCATTGATGATCTCCGGAAGAACGGTCCGCTTGTCACACGTTCCGTTGTTGATACTCTGCTGGCGGTGACACCGGGTTGTGCTGCGCCAGCCTCCACTCCGCACATGAGCGCGGGTCACACACCCCCTGACGCTCGGCGTGCGTGGCACCCATCATCGTCGGCCAAATCATGGAGCGTGTCGGAATTCTCAACACGAGTAGCATACGCGACACCATGCCCGAGCGGTCGTGCCCGATCGGGTGATCTTTGGTAGCTCGAAAGCGTGACTCCGCAGTGACACGCACGACCTGTCGCGCTGGGAGACGTACGAGTGCTCCCAGGCCGACCCGCCGCCGCTAAAGGACCCGACAACCTGTGAGGGGATCGGGCATGTCTCCGGACCTGTGCGACCGGCACATCGAGGGTACGTGTGCTTGGCGTGGTGACTGACGATTCCGGCATGCAACACCTTGTGGCATGGAAGGTCGTGCCGGTCGGTGCTGGCGAGGGGTTCCGCTCGTCACCTGACGCAGGGGTTGTTCCTGATGCACAATTGATGCTGCGGCCAGGAACGACTGGCGCCGCGCATTCTCAGCGTAGGTAACGCGTTGGAGATCGAAGATGAGACACTTTATTCCGAAGGCCCTGGCGCTCCTGCTGTCGCTCGCGGTCTTCGCCCCTGACGACGCCTCGGCTCAACGTCGGCGCGTGGCGCGCGTGCGCCATCCTCGCGTGGCGCTGGTGGTTCGCCCTGGCCACCCAATTCGCCGAGCGCTCCCGGCTGCGGTGGTCATCCGACCGGCGCGGCGAGTGGTGGTCGTACGAGCGCCGCTCGTGTTCCTGCCCGCCGTGGTGTTCACTACCGCCGTGGTCTCCCTTCCTGCGCGCGAGCACCTCGTGTGGAAGGACAGTGAGACGATCGAGAGCGACGACGGCTGGGTGGACGCCAACTTCGGCGTCGACGCCACGGGCAACGCACTCTTTCTCGAGGTCGTGGGCAAAGCCGATTTGAATTTTGCCGAGGTGACCTTCGCCAACGGCAACGTGCAGGTGGTGGATTTCAACGACAAGACCCACCAAGCCGGCGTGTACAAGCTGCTCGATTTCGCCGACGGTCGCCAAGTTATGACGGTGCGCCTCCTGGCGCAGTCAAAGTCGGACGAGACGAAGTTCTCGGTCTTCCTGAGCAAGTAGGATCGTCACACTGACCACATTTCCCACCCGTGCGCTCGGCTCGGATGGCCTGCGGGTTTCGGCCGTCGGTCTCGGCTGCATGGGCATGTCGGATCTGTACGGCGATGCCAGCACGCGCAATGAGCGTGAGAGCATCGCCGTAGTGCATCGTGCGCTCGAACACGGCACGATGCTGCTGGATACGTCGGATATGTACGGGCCGCACACCAACGAGATACTGGTGGGCCGCGCAATGCTTGGTCGACGCGAGGGCGTCGTGTTGGCTACCAAGTTCGGTCTCGTCCGCGATCCGGGCCAACCCGCCTATCGCGGCGTAAACGGTCGTCCCGACTACGTACGATCGGCCTGCCATGCGTCGCTGCGTCGACTCAACACGGATTACATCGACCTCTACTATCAACATCGTATCGACCAGAGCGTGCCGATTGAAGACACCGTCGGGGCGATGTCGCAATTGGTTGCCGAAGGCAAGGTGCGCTATTTGGGGCTGTCCGAAGTGGGGCCAACCAACCTTCGGCGCGCCGCGGCAGTGCACCCCATCACTGCGCTACAGTCGGAGTGGTCGCTGTGGACGCGTGACTGGGAGCGCACCGCATTTCCCGTGGCGCGAGAACTCGGTATTGGCATCGTGCCGTACAGCCCACTGGGTCGCGGTTTTCTCACTGGTCGCTTCGCGGCAATCAGTGATTTATCCGCCGCCGACTATCGGCACACGTCGCCGCGATTCCAGGCGGAACACTTTGAGGCGAATCGGTTGTTGGTGAACGCGGTTGTCGAAATGGCACAGCGAAAGGGCTGCACACCGTCTCAATTGGCGCTGGCCTGGGTGCTGTCGCGCGGCGACGACGTGGTGCCGATTCCGGGCACAACCAGCCTGGCCAGACTGGACGAGAACATGGCTGCGGCATATGTGGGACTCAGCGCGGCGGACATTGCCACCCTCGCCGAGCGTATTCCATCCGGCGCGGCATCGGGGGCGCGCTTCCCCGGTGGCATGAGCGCATTGGTGGACAAATAAGAAGGGTTGGTGGCCGCGATGCTGTTGCAGGCATGACTCTCAACGAATTCTGATCAGGTGCGAAAACACATGTTTGACATGCTGCACGCGCCTCACCTGCTCGACGTCGAGGTGGCCCAGGTCTTTCGCCGTTTCGCACTCCGCGGGACGCTCGGAGAGGCGCGCGGACTGTGCAGTTTGACGAACGCCGCCTATCGGCACGAAGGAGAACACTTCCTTCGCCCATGGAACCGTAGCCGCAACACTCGTCAAGAATGAGCCGACGGCGGACGTGGTGGAGGTACGCTACCGTACTACCCACTCGGTGGTCAGCATCACGGTATCCCACGCCATCCGCAGCTCGCCGCGCTGCGCGCCAGCAGCGGTGGACGGAATGAGCCAGACGGATAAACTTTCGACGGGCGACGTGATGGCGCGCACCACGAGATTGATACGCGCCACATCCTTCTTCGCATCGTAGTCTGTGACGTCCACCGTTGCCGCTCCCGTGGTCTCAGCCTGCAGGATCAGCGTCCAGCCCGTGCGCGTGGGCAGCGCCTGAGCGACGTAGCGTCCCTTGTTCACATCCTTGCCACCAATCGTGAGATCCACATCGGTGGAGAACAGCGTCGCACCATTGGCGCCAAGACGCCACACCGCGTCAAACGGCACGAGGCTATCGGTGCTGATGCGGCGTCCGCGCAGATGCGGTTGGCCGTAGTCCATGCGAATGAGCGCGGGCTTGCCGGCCACGCGCTGGGCGGCGGTGTCCACAAGCGTCAGTGCCACCTCCGCGATGCCGCGAGTACTGGGGGCCGCGCGACGGGCGCCAGTCTGGGCCGAGAGCGACGACACGAGGAAGGTTGACAGGGCGATCGCAGGAATCAGAATGCGCATCGTAATGGGTCGGTTGAGGGGGAGTGGTGATATCCGGAGGTCAGCGCTGTGGTCGGGTCGCGCGCATCACCGTCGCACCGGGCCGAGATGCTGATCCAGCCAGTTGAGTGATTCCTGCACCATCATCGGGCGCGGGAGGAAGTGTCCGCCGTCAAACACGATGCGTCGCTTCAGACTCTCGGGTGTGCCAAGCAACTGGAAGAACGGCTTCTGCGACACTTCGTATGGAAATACACTGTCGTACTTGCCACTCAACATCAGCACCGGCATGCGCACCCGTGGCAGGAAATTCACCGGATCCTCCTCCGGGCGCAGGGGTGCCATCGACAAGCCCGGAACATTCAGCACCGCCACACGAAAGCGCGGCTCAATAGCCAGCATGATTCCTGACAATCGGCCGCCCCAACTCGTGCCGGCAAACGCCAGCCGCGACGTGTCAATGTCTGACCGCGTCACCACATAGTCGATCGACCGTCGCATCTCACGCGCCCAACGCAGCACCTGATCGCGGTGCGCGATGGTACCATTGGGCTGGTCCACGCCAATCGTCGTGCCCCGACCGTAGGTGTGCTCGTAGATGGGGTACAGCAGTGCCCGCCCGCTGCGCACGAAGTAGTCCACGGACGACATGGAAAGCTTGCGCGGATCCCGCAGCACCAGTGCATCCGAGGCTGGCCAGAGCACGAGCGTCTGGAACGGCGGCTGCACCCGCTTGGGCAGAAACAGCGCCGCCCGCATGCGCGGGCCACCGCCAGGCACATCGAACTCGATGTCCTCCCGAATCCAATCGGCCGCGCTTGAGTCACGAGCAAGCACTCTGGCATTCAGCGGGGTGCGATCGTAGTCGTACAACGCAAGGAAGCCGCGATAGGTGGCATCATCCACCGGACGTACCGTCTCGAAGTTTCGTGTGAGTCCGGGAATCGGCGCACTCGCGTGCGCGAGATCCTTCGACGTACTCACCCGACGCACCAGACGAATGCCATTGATTGGCGAGCGATCAAGTTCGGGTTGCGTGTAGATCTCCGAAAACAAGTACTGTGGATCGCTGAATCCGCCGCCCAGGATGTAGCGACTTCCCGGTTCACGCGCATTCATCGTCCACTCGCGCACGTTGCCCGCCATGTCATAAACACCACGCGGACTCACACCCAGTGGATTGCCGCCACGCACCGGACTCGCGGCTTCGTAGCGTCCGTTTGGAACAACCCACCTCGCCGCTTCAGGAATCGCTGCCGCGTTCCACTCGTACACGGTGGGCAAGTCCTTTCGCGCAAATCGCGCGTAGGCGCGCGCTTCGTACCAGCTCACGCCGCCCACGGGCAGGTCGTCGGTCTCACGCGACGGCGCGCCGCCTTCCCACGATGCGGGACCCGGACGTCCAGTACGATCCACGAACAGTGACATCGCCGTCTCCCATGCGAGCGGCCGGCCGTCCCGCACCATAGACGAGTCCCACCACGCACGATTCGTGTAACCGCCCGCATCCACAAACGCTTTGTACTGGTGATTCGCAACTTCCCGCGTGTCCACCATGAAGTCGGCAAGGTCGAACGTATCGCTTACCGACAGACCATAGAGCGTTCCCACCAGTCGCGCACCGCGCAACAGCACCATGTCCGTGTCGGGATCGGTGAGACGCCGAAGCGCAATCGGACTGGGAATCGGCACGTAACTGCCGCCGAGCCGAGCACCCATGACCGTCACCGGGCGATAACCCGGCATCGTGTAGCGATAGAACCACGCGCTTCTCGGAATTCGCACGCGTGATGTTGGCGTCGTGCCGACCGGGATCCAGCGCGTGGTGTCGGCCAACGAGGCCCGCGTAACCTGGGCACCAGCTGGCTCGCTCAAAAACGTCTGCATCTGCGAGATTCGCCCCCACAGGGCGTCAAGCGTCGAATCTGCCGGCGCGCGCTTGGTCGCCGCCTCGGCGATGGTGAAGGCCGAGTCGAGCTGGTCGGCCTCGGTCAGGCGTTCGATCGTCGGGATCGCCGTCTCGCGTACCCAGTTGGCGCGACGGCCGCGCAGATACAGGCCAGTTGACGCGGCGATTGCAATCAGGGCGACGGCACCAACAGCCATCGTGGCACGACTGCGGGTTGGCGTTGGCAGCGGGGTTGACAGCGCACGCAGTTCACGCAACAGCTGTTCGGCCGTTTGTGGACGGGCGTTGGCATCGCGCGCGAGGCACCGTGCCACCAGTCGCACCAGCTCCGGCGTCGCGCTTGCACTGCGGGGCGCGAGTGACGGCGCGTCCCCGGCCACTTTCTCCATCACGATCTGTTGCCATGTTCCGACAAATGGCGGCGCGCCGGCCAGCATCTCAAAGAGCAGGGCCCCCACCGCATAGACATCAGCGCGGTGATCGATGGTGCCATCACCGGTCGCCTGTTCCGGGGCCATGTAGGCGGGCGTGCCCAACGACATGCCTTCGCTGGTGAGCGTGGTGTCGGTGCGAGCGTGACCAACCGCTTTGGCAATGCCGAAGTCCACAACGATCGCGTGCCCACCGGAGAGCATCACGTTGTCGGGCTTCACATCGCGATGCACGACGTCATGTCGGTGCGCGTGCACGAGCGCATCCGTCACTTCGGCAGCGAGGCGCAGCGCGGTCTCAATCGGCAGCGTGCCGTCGCGACGAAGCAGGTCACGCAGCGACTCGCCGGAAACGACCGGCATGACGTAGTACAGGATGTCGCCATCATCGGCCACGCCCGAGTCCAGCAGCGGCAGGATGTGCGGGTGACTGAGGCGCGCTGTGATACCGATTTCGCGCAGAAACCGTTCACCGGCAAGCGAGCGCGCCAGCGTTGGGTGCAAGACTTTGATCGCCACATCGCGATCGTGTTTGAGATCATGCGCGAGATACACCGTCGCCATGCCGCCAGCGCCGAGCTCACGCCCAATACGGTATTGGGTGGCAAGGGCGGTGGTGAGTCGGGCGGAGGCGGTCATGTGCCGTGAATCTCCATCGCTGGGAGGGCTGGCGCTACCGTCCCGCGCAGTTCGACGGCGACGGCAGCCCGATCGAGCTGGTTGCGTGGGCAGCGGCAGAGCACGCGGAATACGCCGCCGGAATATTTCGGTGGCATCGAGCCCGCTCGCGCTCGCTCGCCGCGAGGTGGCCGCCGTTCGTGAACGACAAGCCGACGGCACTGGGCGCCCCCGTGGGGCGCCCAGGAGGAACGGGTGGTGCTTGCGGAGCTTGGAACGCCCTGATGACGTTGGTCGCGTCGATTCTGGCGGGCAGCGTCGGGGCAGGCATCAGGTTCGTGAGGGGCTCCGGCGGTTAGTAGCATGACATCAAATTGATGGCGCCCTTTTATTTCCAGCATGACGAAGACGCAGATTCAAGTCCCAAACGAACTGTTCGCGGAAATTCGCGCCTTTGCCGAACGCCGCGAGTGGTCGCTGGCTGAGACATTCCGACGCGGTGCTGAATTACTACTCGAAACCTACGCCGCAGACGCCCCACCTGTCCCCACGCCGTGGCAGCCCCCCAGCTCGCGCCGCGTTGGCTGCAAAGGCCTCACCGCGGA
>JANMRE010000423.1:0-3128 GCA_031370885.1 Gemmatimonadaceae bacterium | reverse complement strand
GCCGTAGCGGCAATGCCTGCTTCTGCCACCAACCCCATGGCGATCAGCGCCGCGGGTCTTGTTTTTCGCAACCCGATTGTGCTGGCGGCCGGCACCGCGGGATTCGGACGCGAAGTGGACGACGTGATGGATCTGACGGCGCTGGGAGGCATCGCCACGAAGGCGGTGAGCGTGTCCCCACGGCACGGGGCTCCGCCGCTGCGCGTGAGTGAATTCGCCGGCGGAATGATCAACGCGGTCGGACTTGCGAACCCGGGGCTCGACGCCGTGCGGCGTGACGCGATGCCGTGGTTGGCGGCACGTGATCAGGGTTTGCGCGTGCTGATCAATGTGGTTGGCAACAGCATTGACGAGTTCGTGTCGGTGGTAGAGGGAATGGACACCTGCGTCGGCGCGGATGCGTTCGAACTGAATGTCAGTTGCCCGAACGTGAAGTCCGGCGGTCTCGAGTTCGGTGCCGACGCCGAAGCGTTGGCGGCGCTTGTGCGCGCTACGCGCGCGTGCACGCGACGGCCGCTCTTTGTAAAGCTCTCCCCCATGCTTGGCGCAGGGATCGTGGAGGCCGCGCGTGTGGCGGTCGACGCCGGCGCCGACGGACTAACGCTTGTGAATACCATGCCGGGACTGGTGGTGGACATCGAAGCACGTCGACCACGAATCGGATTTGGAACCGGTGGGGTGAGCGGGCCGGCGCTGCTCCCGTTCGGTGTGCTTGCCACGTGGCGTGTGTCTCGGGCGTTACCCAGCGTACCCATCATCGGGCTGGGCGGTGTTTCATGCGCGGCCGACGCCGTGCAGTATCTCCTGGCCGGGGCCTGTCTAGTTGGCGTGGGTACGGCAGCGCTGCGCGATCCGCGCGCGCCACAGCGTATTGCGCGCGGCATTGCCCGGTGGGCGTTCAATCATGGTGTGACCGATTGGCGCTCGCTCATCGGAACGCTTGAATGGCCGCATTGAGCGCGCCCCGTCGCGTGACCCCGATCATCGCGCTGGACGTTGCTGACGCCGCGTCGGCAAGATCCCTCGTGTCACAACTCGGCGGCCATTGCGATTATTACAAAGTGGGGCTGGAGCTGTTTACGGCGGTTGGTCCGTCTATCGTGGAGTGGCTGCGCGGCGAAGGGAAGCAGGTCTTCGTCGACCTCAAGCTGCACGATATTCCGAATACGGTACGGGCGGCGTCGCGTAGCGTGGCCCGGCACGGGGCATCGCTCCTCACGGTCCATGCCTCGGGGGGTGCCGAGATGGTCCGGGCAGCCGTGGACGGCGCGGCCGAAGGCTCGTCCGGTCGCATGGGGTCCTGCGGCATTCTCGGCGTGACCATCCTGACGAGCCTGGACAGTTCGACGCTCGGTGCGGCGTGGGGGCGACCGCCGGTCGATGTGCAGTCCGAAGTGATGCGTCTGGCCGAGCTCGCGCGGTCGAGCGCTGCGATGGGGATTGTGTGCTCCGGTTTGGAGGCGGCTGCCGTGCACGCAACGTACGGGGACTCTTTGGGGTTGCTGATCCCCGGGATTCGGCTTCCTGGCGGGGACGCACATGATCAGCGGCGGGTCATGACCCCCGTGGCCGCGATGGAGGCGGGTGCTCGCTGGCTGATTCTCGGTCGGGCGGTGACAACGGCGGCCGACCCGATTGCCGCGCTGCAGGCGGTCCATGAGTCGCTTCGCGGAACTGGCTGATTGAACGAATCCTTGGGGATTCGGGGGTTGTCGGAGAGGCCTACGTTAGCTAAGATGAAGGGCTTACCGGTTTTCCGGTGACATTTTCGAGGCCGATCCGCCGGCCACATTCGCTGTCACGCGTGCGCGGAATCGTTCGTCAACCAGACGCCGATGCTTCACGCGTGATGAACACATGGGGAGTCCGGCCGACCGGCGTGTGCGTCATGCACGCGTGGGTGCGGGAGACTCCGTCGACGCCAACGCGTCGAGGTGGCCCGTGAAAGTTCGTAGCAGCGTCAAGCCGATTTGTGAGCATTGCAAGGTCGTGAAGCGACAGGGCGTGACTCGCATTATCTGCAAGCGCAACCCGAAGCACAAGCAGCGTCAGGGCTAAGGGGAACGCACAGACTATGGCACGTATCGCAGGCGTCGATCTCCCTCGGGAAAAAAAGGTTGAGATCGGCCTTACCTACATTTTCGGCATCGGGCGCAAGATGGCCCAGCGCATTCTCGCGGCCACCGGTGTCAGCCCGGCGCAGCGTATTCGCGACCTGTCCGATTCCGACGTCAACAAGCTCCGTCAGGAACTTGAGCGCAATCATCGAGTCGAAGGTGCGTTGCGCACTGAAGTCGCGATGAACATCAAGCGTCTGATGGACATCGGCTCGTATCGGGGCACGCGCCATCGCCGGGGCCTCCCGGTGCGCGGGCAGCGAACGCACACCAACGCGCGCACCAAGAAGGGGCCGCGCCGCGCCATCGCGGGCAAGAAGAAGGTGACCAAGTAACCCATGGCTACCGCGAAGAAATCCAAGCGCGTCGTCGAGGCGGAAGGCATCGCCCACGTCAGCGCCACATTCAACAACACCACGATTACGATCACCGACATGCATGGCAACGCGGTGTCGTGGGGATCGTCTGGCAAGGCGGGCTTCAAAGGTTCGAAGAAGTCCACGCCGTTTGCCGCGACCGTCGCCTCCGAGCAATGCGCGCGCGAAGCGCTCACCGCCGGCGTCCGTCGGGTGCATGTCCGCGTGCAGGGTCCGGGCTCTGGCCGTGAGTCGGCCATCCAGGCGTTGGCCACAGCGGGGCTGCAGGTGAAGTCCATTCGTGACGTCACGCCGATTCCGCACAATGGTTGCCGTCCCCCCAAGCGTCGGAGGGTCTGACCATGGCTCGCTACACAGGTCCCAGCTGCCGTCAGTGCCGTCGTGAAGGCCAGAAACTGTTCCTCAAGGGCACCAAGTGTTTCACGGAAAAGTGCCCGGTCGAGCGGCGTCCGTATGCGCCAGGCCAGCACGGTCAGGCCACGGCACGTCGCAAGAAGCTGTCGGAATACTCCAAGCAGTTGCGCGAGAAGCAAAAGATCAAACGCATGTACGGCATCAGCGAGAAGCAGTTCCGCAACACGTTTGAGCGCGTGGCATCGTTCCCGGGTATCACCGGCCATAATCTGCTGGCGGC
>JANMRE010000349.1:0-15100 GCA_031370885.1 Gemmatimonadaceae bacterium | reverse complement strand
GCCGTAGTCGGTGGTTTTGTAGACGAACGGATCGCGGTTGTTCTCCTGATGGAAATCCACCGTGAGATAGGTGGTACCGGCAACATGCCGCGACGGAACCACGCTGCGCAGCGAGCCCCACGCCGGCAGATTCGGGATGTTTTTCGTCAGGTTGGTCCACGTGGTGCCGTTGTCGCGCGTGAGCTGCAACTGGCCATCGTTGGTACCTGCCCAGATCTCGCCCTTGGTTCTCGGCGACTCGGCAAGTCCGTACACCACACCCGAGTACTCCACGCCAATGTTGTCAGCCGTGAGTCCACCAGATCTCTGTTGACGACTCTTGTCGTTAAGCGTGAGATCAGGGCTGATCACCTGCCAGCTCTGTCCGCCATCCTGTGTGCGATGCACATGCTGACTGCCCACGTAAATCGTGTTGTGATCGTGAGGAGAGATCTGCAACGGCGCGTCCCACACGAAGCGATACTTGTGGTCGGCTGGCGCGCCATTCAACTGCTGTGGCCACACTTCTACATTGCGGAACTGGCGACGGTCCTCTTCGAAGCGCACGACAATACCGCCAACCATGCCCGAGCCCGAGGCCGTTGACCAAATGAGCTTGGAGTTGGTAGGATCGGGCGTGGCCCAACCGCTTTCGCCACCGCCTACAGAATGCCACATACCGCGCGGAATGACGCCGTCACCACCATCACCGAAGCCGCCGAACACGCGACTGTTGCTGGGACCCCGATACGATGGTTCGTCCTGTTTGTTGCCCAGCACGTTGTACGGGATCTCGTTGTCCACCGTGACATGATAGATTTGCGCGTTGCCAAGCCGCTGCCTCAGCCACGTCTTGCCACGATTCGTGGAAATCGACAGCCCCTGATCGTGCGCCACAATCATGCGCGCGCCGTTCGTGGGATCGATCCACATATCGTGGTGATCGCCGCCGGGCGCTTCGCCGCGCGTCAGTGTAGTGAGCGTACGCCCACCGTCGATAGACTTGGCGAACGACGCCGTCAGGAAATACAGTTCGTTCTCGTTGTCCGCATTGACCACTGTGCGGGAGTAGTAGTGCGCGCGTCCCATCGCGTTGCGATCGGCGTTGATCATGGCCCAGTTGTCGCCGCCGTCATCGGAACGCCACAGTTGCCCGCTCTCTGTGGCTTCGCCATTCCACGGCACACCATCGCCGGTTTCGATCATGGCATAGATGCGATCGGGATTGGACGGGGCAATGGCCAGCGCCACTTTGCCAACCGGCTTGGTGGGCAGTCCGTGCCCTGTCAAACGCTTCCACGACACGCCACCATCACGCGACATGAACAGGCCACTGCCCGGCCCACCGCTGCTGCGTCCCCACGTGTGAATTTCGATCTGCCACATGCCGGCGAACAGCACGCGCGGATTGCGAGGGTCCATCGCCAGATCCGAACACCCCGTCTTCTCGTCAACGAACAATGTTTTGGTCCACGTCGCGCCACCATCCGTGGAACGGAACACACCGCGCTCAGGCTGTGGGCCATAGGCCGTACCCAACGCACAGGCCAGCACGATGTCAGGATTGGTCGGATGGATGACCATGCGCGCCACGCGGCCGGTTTTCTCCAAGCCCATCAACGACCAACTCTTGCCGGCATCGAGCGACTTGTACACGCCCTGCCCAATGGAAATGTGACTGCGGATATGCGCTTCACCCGTTCCCGCCCACACCACATTCGCATCGCTCCTGGCCACAGCGAGTGATCCGATGGATTGCACGGGCTGATCGTCGAAGATCGCATCCCAGTGGACGCCGCCATCGGTGGTCTTGTAGATGCCGCCCGATGCAGCGCCCACGTAAAACGTGGACGGGTCCCCGGGAATTCCCGCCGCCGACGTGAAGCGGTTGCCTTCGGGGCCGATGTAGCGCCACGGGAGCGCGCTGTAGATATCGGGGGCAATAACCGGCGCCGGCGAAGCGCGCGGCGCGGCTACCACCTGTGCGCGCGCCTCTCTGGCCTGCTCATGCGCGACAAGCGCGACCGCAACCACACTGCCCACGCCACGCACGAATCGTGAAGCCCGACGGATGCGGGTCATCGAATCACTCTCCGTTGCTTCATGTCGTAGCGATCACCCGCATTGAGCACGAGGTACGGCTTCTCGCCAGCCGGCTGCGGATGTGTCGTATCATGAATCGCCACCTGCGCCTTGCCCATCACTTCGAACTGATCACCGGTCACTACGATCGCCGTGGCTTCACTCAGCCCGATCCCGAGAAGATTGGGGAACTTCACCATGATCTCCTGCAGATCGGTCCAGCGATTACGCGTGTTGATGTGTTGATCGATCGCCGACCGGCGCAGAAAGCGAAACGCCTGTTGATGCTCGGGCTCGGGTGCCATCATCAGTTGTGCACCGGCGACCGCGCCGCGCACCAGATAGTCGCCCTGGATCGTGGCGCCAGCCGAACTGCCGCCAATCACGCCGCCGCGCGCCAGCACATCGTGAAACGCCGTGTAGGTGCGCGTATTCGCGTAGGAATCGACGATGTTCCACTGACGCCCGCCCACGAACCAAACCGCGGTCGCGTCGCGCAACATCGATGCGAACGCGTCGGTGTCGGCGACCTTGGGATCGGCCGTGTGCAGCATGTGCACATTCGTAAGACCGTACTTCTTCCACGAGGCCAGCACCTGTGATGCCTCGTATTCGACAGGCGTGCCATCCGGCTTTCGATTGCCGCCCGCCGTGGGGACGATGACAATCTTCGCCGCCGGGCCGCCGGCTAATGCTATGAACTTCTCGATAATGCCGGAGCTGTCGAGTTGTCCGCCGCCAACGATCAGCAGGGTGCCTTTGGGGGGGCCGTACTCGGGGGCCGACTGCGCAACAACGGTCGGCGGTACAATAGCCGCGATAAGAGCCAGCGCCGCAAACGCGTGGCGGAGCGCCATGCGCCCGGCGGCACCGCGAGCGAAGAGTGTGTTTGTCATGCCAGAATGTGTGTCACAAACGCGTCCTTCGCGAGGGGCGTTTTCGCGCAGAACCGGAGTGAGAGCGCTCCCCGCACAGCGACTGATCGAACGCCGGGGGTGCGCTGCGCGCGACGCCGCAGTAGCCTTCGCTCACCGCTTCGAGTCACCCTCTACGGCTCGAACCAACACTATTCCCGACGATTCCTTGCTGCACAATACATGCGTGACGCGGTGACAGCGGCGCCGCGCATGGTGCGGGGGCTCGCCGTGTTGCTGCTGCTGGCAGCACTCGCGTTGATCGCGGGCGCAACGCTGACGCCCACGGCAGTCAGCCACACAGCAGGGCATACGTGGTGGTGCCTGGCGTGCGATCCCAAGTGGCTTGCCGATGCGATCAGCAACGTGGCGCTGTTCATACCGCTGGGCGTCGCGCTGGCGCTGCTCGGTGTTCGCGTTTCGCGCGCGGTGCTGATCGGATCGCTGCTGTCGCTGGCTATCGAAATGTCGCAAGCGGCGGGCATCCCGGGAGGGCGAACCGCTGAACTCTCTGATTTGCTGACCAACACGACCGGTGCGTTCGCTGGGGCATGGGTGGTCGCCGAGCACCGTTGGCTGTACGCTCCGGGGGAACGATCCGCGCAGCGGTTGCTGGCCTGTTGGACAGTCTCGATATGCGGCATGTTCATCGCGACGGCGTGGGCCCTGTCGCCCGCTGACAGCTCGATTGGCGCTGCCAGCGAGGTGACACCCAGCGCCCTGGTGAACGCGACGGGGTTTGGCTGGTTCGCGGCCTTCGCCGATAGCGCGACGGTGAACGGTGTGTCGATTGCACATCGTGGCACAGGACCGGTGATTGCGTCGATGTTGCGCACCGACACCGTCCGCATGGGTGTGGACATACGCGGACATGACAATCGACAGAGCACGGTGCCGATCGTGACGGTGCACGAACCGCAGGCACTTTCGGCGCACTCCTTCATTGGTCAGCGCGGCAGTGATGCCGTGGTGTGGAGCGCACGAAAGGCGCGTCTTGTCGGACTGCTGTTCCCCGTCCTCGCGTTGCGTCAGCTGTTTTCGCTTCGCGATCGAGGCGATTCGGTGCGCATTGTTCGGCTCACGGGCATGGTGAGCGCCGGTCTGCTGCGGATGTCCGCCGAAACGGTAGGCGAGAATGCTCCACCGAGAACCGCCGAGCTTTCGCTGACACCGGCGCTGGGTTGGACGGTCATTCAAAGTGTCGTGCGCGTTGACATGCTGGGGAGTCAGGGCGCAACACTGTTGTGGTTGATGTGCTGGTTCACCCCGGGTGGGCTGTGGCTGGTCCGGCTGCGGAATCGCTCGGCCGGCCTAGGCTCGACGATCGCCCTGGTCGGAGGATGGTGCGTTCTCACACTCGGCACCGCGGCCGCAGCCGCCTGGTGGTTCGGCATTCGGCCATTGGCACCGTGGCAGATTGCCGTGTGCCTTGCAAGCGCGTGTGTCGGCGCGCTGACGGCATGGTCATCGTGATGACGCAGCGCGACCGGCACCTTCAATGGCGTCGTGCACAGCGGTAATCCGAGCCTGAAGCGCCTTGGCCAGCACTTCGACATGCGATCCGAGCATGAGGTCGTCAATGTAGAAGCGTCCGACACTATGTTCGCGGCTGGTATTCGCAACAGCGCGCCAGCGGTCGGGATGATGCCATTCGTCGCGCGCGACGAACAGGTCGATGGAGTGCGCATACGGCTGTGGCACATACTTGCGGACGGCCTCGACCGTCGCACTTTCCACCCGCGCCCTGGCAGCGGTCACGCTCGGGTCGACCGCACTCACCTCGTCCCGCTTTTGCAATCGGCCCTGCAACTTGTTGATGACGTACCGATTGCGTTCGAGGAACGAACCGGTCGTGAGTGCCTGCAGATGGCGGCGAAGCCGGAGTCGCAGTTGTGTTGCCCTGCGAAACGTCGACGGGAACGGGCTGCCGATCAACGCCACCAACGCAACCGCTTCGCCCGCCGAGGTCAGTTGTTGCGCAACCTCGAACGCGATCGCGCCTCCGGCACAGTGCCCGGCAATCAAGTATGGGCCGTGGGGCTGGACGCTGCGGATCTGTTCGACTTCGAAGCGAGCCAGCGCCTCCACCGTGCGAAGTGGCTCGCTCCCGTCCAGTCCGGGAGGCTGCACGCCGAGTACCGGCTGGTCCGCGTTGAGAAGTCGTGCGAGCGCCAGAAGCCAAAACACGTCGCCTCCATGACCGGACACCGCAAAGAGCGGCAACCTGTGTCCGTCGGGCTTGATTGGCACGATCGCGGGCGGGTTGACTCTCCTTGCCTCGGCAAGCGTCAGGAGCGCAATGATCTGGTCCTTCCGGCTGGCCAGTGCTGCCCGCATCTCGGCGGTCAGCACACCCATCGGCGCACTGCATCGCATGCGCCCGTCCTCAAGCCACAGCTTGACATCCAGTGCGCGAAGCGTGGACAGCAGCGCGGTCGTCTCCTTCACAGTTCGAATTCCTCGCGCTGCGCCGATCCCGCAGCGGCGCGCGTCCCACCGCTCGTCAGCACGAAGGTATCGACGATCTCGGAAAGTCCGGCGATAGTTGGCCGCTCGAACAGACTCGCCAGACCAATGTCAACGCCGAACGCGGTGCGCAGTCGGCCAACCAGCGCGGTCGCGGTCATTGAGTGTCCACCCACGTCGAAGAAGTCGTCGTGAATCCCCATTGCGTCCACTCTCATCAGTTCGATCCAGATCGCGGCGATGGTTTTCTCGGTCTCCGTCCGAGGCGCCTCGCCGATACGAACGTTCCTGGTTTCCATCGACGGAAGCGGCAGAGCCTTTCGGTCGATCTTTCCATTTGGCGTGAGCGGGAGCGAATCCTGTACCACACAGTGCGCCGGCACCATGTAGTCCGGCAGCCGCTCCTTCAGGAACGTGCGCACGTTGTCCATGTCCGGCCGAACGCCGGAGCGCGCGACCAGGTAGGCCACGAGTTGTCGGTCGCCGGGCTCGTCTTCGCGCGCCATCACCGCACACGACTGCACATCTGGATGCCCCGCAAGCGCGGCTTCGATCTCGCCGAGTTCAATGCGATAGCCGCGAATCTTGACCTGATCGTCGGCACGTCCGAGGTATTCAAAAACGCCGTCGGGGCGAATGCGCGCCAGATCACCGGTCTTGTACAGACGCGCGCCATCGACGCCGCTGAAACGGTCGGGCAGGAATCGTTCGGCGGTGAGTTCCGGCCTGTTCAGATAACCGCGCGCCACGCCCGCACCACCAATGTACAATTCACCGGTCTCGCCCGATGACACCGGCTGCAGCGTGGCGTCGAGGACGTACAACTGCGTGTTGGCGATTGGCCGCCCGATGGGTACCGACCCGCTGTAGGAGTCGGCGGGCTGCACCTCGTACACGCAGCACCCGACCACGGTCTCCGTGGGGCCATACTCATTGATTAATCGCGTTGCCGGCGCGTAGTCTCGCCAGAGCCGAAGACTCTCTGCCACCAGATTTTCGCCGCCGATGACAAATACTCTCGACATGCCAGCGGCCTGTTCGGGCCTGACCTGCTGACTGAGTAACTCCAGATGGGCGGGCGTGATCTTGACGAGACTACGGTCGCCCGATCGGCGCAGCGCTGTCAGCAGGCTCTGCGCACCAATACTCTCCGACAACAGCTCAACGGTGCCGCCGGCCAGCAGTGCCGGGTACAGACTCGTGACCGTGAGGTCGAAGGATACAGACGAGTGCACCGGCACGGTGCGCTCCGGCTCGACCGCATAGAACTTGATCGCCCACCACAAGTAGTTGACCAGGCCGCGATGGACAATCATCGCCCCTTTCGGTTTGCCGGTCGACCCCGATGTGTACATGACGTAGGCCAGATCAACCGGACTCGCCAGCGGCACCGGATTGCCGTCAGCCTCCAGCGTCAGCGTCGACCAGTCCGAATCCATGTAGATGGACTGGTCACCTTCCGACGCGAACAGCCCGCGACATTTTTCCTCGGTCAACAGTACGCGAGTCCCGGCGTCAGCAATCATGAATGACAGGCGCGCCGGCGGATAGGATGGATCCAATGGCACGTAAGCGCCACCGGCCTTCCAGACCGCCAACAGTGCCACAATCATGTCCGGCGAACGGTCCAGACAGACGCCAACCAACACATCGGGCCCGACACCACGTTTGCGCAGATGATGTGCCACTTGATTCGCGCGCCCGTTCAAGGCGCGGTAACTCACCTGCTCGTTACCAAACACGACAGCGACGGCATCGGGAGTGCGCTCAACCTGCTGTTCGAACAGCTCGTGCGCACACACCTGCGGAAACGCCGCACGCGTGTCGATCACAGTGACCATCCAATCACGTCTTTCATGGTCTCGTTCGAGCCCGCGTACACGCGCTGCACACGGCTATCGGCCCACATGCGGGCAATTGCATATTCCTGCATGTACCCGTAGCCACCGTGCAGCTGGACGCATTCATCGATGATCCGGCACTGGGCGTCCGTAAGCCAATACTTCGCCATCGCTGCGGTCACCCCATCAAGCTGTCCGGCGATAAACTGCTGAATGCAATGGTCCACGAACACGCGGCCAATGTGGGCCTCGGTCTTGCACTCGGCCAATTTGAAACGCGTGTTCTGAAGGTCAAGCAGCGGCTTGCCGAACAGCTTCCGCTCCTTCACGTAGCGCGTGGTGATCTCCACGGCCTGTTCAGCCGACGCGACGGCACTGAGGCCAACCGACAACCGCTCGTAGCGGAGCTGGTCCATCAGCTGGAACAGTCCGCGACCTTCCCCGAGACCCAGCAGATTACCAGCGGGAACGAGCACGCCTTCGAAGAACAATTCGCACGTATCCTGCGCATGCCGTCCTATCTTGTCGAGTGAACGGCCGACCCGATAGCCGGGCAGATCCGCTGTCTCGATCACAATGAGGGAAAGTGCCTTGGGGCCGTGCGTGTCCGCGTTGGTGCGCACGGCAAGACACACGAGACTCGCCTGTCGGCCGTTCGTGATGAACGTCTTGGAGCCATCGATCACGTACTGATCACCATCCTTGCGGGCCATGGTCCTGATGGACTGCAAGTCGGTGCCACAGTCGGGTTCCGTCATCCCGATCGCACCAATAAGTTCGCCGGTCGCCATGCGCGGCAACCAGCGTTGCTTCTGCGCTTCGCTTCCGTAGGCGAGAATGTGATGAGCGACCACGCTCTGCACACCAACACCAAAATGCACACCGGCGCGGGCAAGCTCCTCTATCACGACCGCTTCATGGGCAAACGTGCCGCCACCGCCGCCATACTGTTCGGGCACGTCCGGCAGCAACAAGCCCATGCGCCCCGATTTGGTCCACGCGTCAGCGTCCGGCAGACCCCGTTCGGCCCACCGACTCTGGTGCGGTACAAGCTCCTGCTCGACAAACGCCCGGACCATCTGCCGGAAAATGCGCGTTTCTTCGGTTATCCAGGGAGATCCAGCGTTAGCCGTGTTCACAAGAGCATTGGATGTCGCACCGGTCATACTGCGAGAATGCTGTCTATCTTGAGGGAGCATAGCGGCATAGCTCATGCCGCTGCTGAGCCCGTTCGGAGAACGTCGCAATGCATTGCCAGTGAGAGAGTTAGCTAATACCAGTGTCCAGCGTCGTGACGATGTCTGTTGCTTCCATGCCACACTCTGTGGGACTGCCTTGCCAGACTCTTTCCATGGCGCATGCATTGACCGCCTCACGGCGCAGCGGAAATGCCAACACTCATCGTAACACTACTGTGTGACAAGCGACGGCCGCACATCTCGCGGCCATGTCGTGATTGACACGCAGTCCGCTTCGTTCCCGCAGCAATCGAGATGCGGAGCACTGGTCACCACTGCACTGGCGGATCGTGCGGAGGCCAGTATTCTCAACAAGGATCGTCGCGATACGGAACGAAGTTCACCAACCAACACACCATGCCGTTTGGCCTGCCGGATAATTGTGATCGCACCATCGGGACCACCATGCGCACGGGCATGGTTGTCGGTTCCGTGGCGTTGGTCATCATCGGCGGGTGCAGCGGCGCTGTGGCGACGGAGAGGCCTCCCGCTCCGCCGGTCCTGACATCGCTGTCGATCGCGCCGAAGGCGCCCTCCATCGAGGCTGGCGCGACGCAGCAATTCACTATTTCCGGACGATGGAGCGACGGATCATCAAACGTGCCGGCGGTCGGATACTCCGCCACGGGAGGAACGATCTCGTCGACGGGCACGTTCGTGGCCGGGACAACGCCGGGAACGTTTCAGGTCATTGCCAGGCAAGTGGACGGTAGCAAGTCGGATACCGCATCGGTTCGCATCGAACCGATGCCGGAAGTCGTGTCGATGGCGATTTCACCGCAGAACGTGACAATGTCGCTCACCACGGTCCGACAATTCACGGCCGTGGCAACTTTGAGCAATGGCGCGACATCCACCTCGCCCGTGTCGTTCAGCGCCACAGGAGGAACCATCTCCTCCACAGGCCTGTTCACGGCAGGACCGGTTCCCGGCGTGTTCAGAATCATCGCCACGAATAGTGCGTCCGGACGGGCCGATTCCGCGTACGCCACGATTACGGGGCTGTGGGCGGCCAACATGGAAACCGGAAACCTGATTCAGTGGGAAGCCAACATCTATCAGTCCGCTCCGTGTGGCGGCCAGTTCAATAGCGGCCCGGCAGCATCGAGCGTGGCGAGTACAGACGTTGCGCACACCGGATTGTGGTCGGCGAAGTTGACGATCGGCAGCGACACGATTGGCACGGAAAACGGCACCCGCCTCTTTCGCTGGTGCGAACCACAGCGCAATCGCGAGCTGTATTACTCCGCGTGGTATTACTTCCCGGTGCGATTCGATGTACGCGCCAATGGATGGACGAATGTATTTCAGTTCAAGTCGGAACGACTCGACAAGCGGTCCATCGATCCATTCTTCTTTCTCGGCGTGCAGAATGCGCCCAACCAGTCGATGCGATTCCTGTTGACGTGGTGGGACGGATTGACGATCGCCGGTCCCTTTCCCGGACAGTCCGGCTTCCGCACCTGGACATCACCCGCGTCAATTCCCGTTGCCACCTGGTTCAATGTTGAAACGCGATATGTCTGCGCGAGCGACTTTACCGGTGCGATCCAAGTGTGGCAGAGTGGCGTCCAGATCTTCAGTCTCGAGGGCGTGCGAACCAGCTACAGCAATGGTGACTGTCAATGGAGTGTGAACAACTACGGCATCAGGATTCAGCCGTCGCCGGTAGTTCTCTACGTTGATGATGCGGTCATTTCACGAACCAGAATTGTCCCGTAGCGATGTAATGCCACGACGGCCGCACCTGCTCGTTGTCGTCGGGCACGATGCAGATCCACGGGAACGTGACGTCGTCCGGGCGCTGGACCAATCAGACTGCTTCGATCTCACGATTGCGGCGGTGCATGCTCCCCGTCATTGGTCTCGCGTCGGTTTGCTGGAACGAGCGTATCGAATGCTGGATCGTCTGGCGTTTGGCGGCGCAACCGGACCGGACTCCGGTGCCGACGTTGCAATCGACGACCGCAACCTTGACGTGATCGTGCAGGAGCGCACGCCGACGGCCATCCTCGATCTCACCTCCACCCTGACAGGCGGGTTGCGGTGGCGCGGAATACCGGTGCTCCATCTGTCGTTCCATGGACTACCTGCCCAACGTCTCATCGATGCCGTGCGACGTCCCCTTGGAACCCACAACGGAACAACTGACGTGACCGCCACCGTGTTTGGGGACAGCACGTGGCGCGCGCTGTTTTCCGGTCGCTGCTTCCTCGATCACCGGTCGCTTGCCCGGAGCGTTCAGCTGGTCGTGCGAAAAATTCCGATGATCGTCCTCGCATCGATACGTCGACTCGATGCGCCGAGCGAACGGGAATCGATCGACGCACCGCCAGAACCTCCACCCGCACTCGGTGCCGCTGTGCTCCTGTGGCGTCTGGCGCGGTCCGTTGCGCGTCAATTGCTGTTTCGCGATCAGTGGCTCATCGATGTCCATCGCGACCCGGCACACGCACGGCATGGTGAGCGGCGCATTCGACTTCGTCCTGATGCAAACGCCTTCTGGGCCGACCCATTCCTGGTACAGGACGAGACCGCAGTCCACGTGTTCCTTGAAGAACTGGCCTTTGCCGATCGCAAGGGCAGAATCCTGCTCATCAGCGTGGATCGCAACGGACGGGCCGCCAATCCGGTCGTGGTGTTGGAGCAACCGTGGCACCTCTCCTATCCGCAGGTGATCACCTGGCAGAATCGATTGGTCATGATTCCCGAATCGTCGGCCAATCGCTCGGTCGATCTCTATGAGTGCGTTGGATTTCCGCGGGAATGGAAGTTTGCCAGCACGCTGATCAGTGGCATGCGGCTCGCTGATGCCACGGTGATCCACTGGAACGACCGATGGTGGATGTTTGCCGCTCATGGTCACGAAGGCGCAAGTATGTATGATGAGCTGCATGTCTTCTGGGCGGACAATCTTCCGGGGCCCTGGCACCCGCATGCACTCAATCCGGTCAAGATCGATGCCGGCTCATCTCGACCCGCCGGCGCCATGTTTATCGAACACGGACAACTCGTTCGACCCACGCAAGACTGCCGCAATCGGTACGGAGGCGGAGTTTCGTTCCAGCAGGTGGTTGTCCTGGACGAAGAACATTTTCACGAGACACCCATCGAACGACCGCGCGACCCGGACATTCCGTTGAACGCATCGACGCACACGTACAATGCCATCGACGGTTTCATCGCCACCGACGTGCTGGAGTCAGTGGCCCGATACCGCTCGGCACTCAATCGCTTCCTTCCCGCCCGACAACAGAATCGTCATTGAGCGTTGGCCGGCAGGTGGTTGATCTCCACCGTGATGTGCGTCCGCCACGTGGTGGTGCCCACTGTGCTCCCCTCCCAGATCACACTGGTGGTGGCACACTTCTCATCGAATGCGCGCGAAATCCATCCGGCACCCGGCCACTCCTGTCCGCGAATGAGTGCCGGCTCCAGCGTATCGCATTCCATGGTCATCGTTAACACGACCGGTCCCGATGTTGCCACGATTGACCGGTTCACCCGTGTCACCGCGCACTCCTCACCGAAGTGCCAGCACAGCGCAACGACATGGCTCGCCCGGCACTCAAGTGTATCGGCGATGGCGAACGTATTGGTGTTGGCGTCAAACGTGATCTCGCGCTGATGCATCACGGGGTCGGCGAGAGTACGATATCCATCGTGTCGGCCCCGAAACCGCTGCCGGGCCTCGCTGATTTCGGCCACGTCGCATCGAGCCGTTGCGTGATCCAGCCAGAGGAAGCCACCACCAATCTTCGATTGGTTCCCGGCGTCAACGCACATCGTATTGTGCGCCCGCGTGCCGCGGAAATAGTCGCGCCATGCGTCGGGTGACCGGTAGGAATACGTGCCGGGATCAACCAGCAGTTGCCGCCCACCGGCTGACTCAATCACCGCGAGGGCGTCGGCGTGCCCGTGCGCGGCAATTGACGGATAGCCCAATGGGCCACAATCGACCACGGCCCGGACTTCATCCCACTGTCCAAACCGCGCGCCAAGCAGATAATACCCGCCTTCGCGAAACAGTTGGCGCGGCCGCTCAACAATCGCCGGGGCAAGCGCGTCGAACTCACGTGCTGCGCGGTCGCCCAGCATCCATCGGCTCTTGTCATCGAAGGTGCCGGCCTTGGCCTTCAAGTCACCGCGTTTGAACAACACCGCTCCACTCGCCAACAGCGAGCGGTATGGCGACCACGCTTGCTCCTGGCTCAGCCGCACCATGAGCGCGTCATCGGCGTCTCCGATCATCGGCACGGTGCCCGACCGATCCATGAGCGCCGCAATGAACTCCATCATGCGTTCAAGACGATCCCAGTATGCCTCGCCGAAGGTGACGCCATTCGCAGCGCCAAATTGACCGCAGATCACCATCATGTCCATCACTTCATGCTGATAGTAGACAGCCTGTTCGCGATTCACGCCGTCCGACGCGTTCTGGCGCAGGGCTTCCTCCTCGAACCCGCGCGCGGCCGCGGATTGCCAGCGCGCGCTCTCGCGCCACGCCGGCCAGGTGATCGACGCAACGAGCAATCCCATGTACTCGCCCAGCAAGTGGTTGTTGGCCGAGGAGTGGAACGAGCGATGGTTGAAAATGAAATGGCAATGCTGGTAGATCGAGTCCATCCACCGGCGCCTGAATTCCCGTCCGTCAGGACCGGCAAACACGTCCGGTTTCGACTCACCATCCCCACGGCGGCCTGATCCAGTAAGCAGGTGCCACGTGAAGGCCCAGTTCACGAGCCGCACACCACACTCCAGCGAACTGGTCCAGTTGGGACCGAGCGGATAGCGACACTGGTCAAGCCACGACTCCAGCAGCGTGCGACAGCCCACCGCAAATCGCTGATCGCCAGTAAGGTGAAACGCCTGAGCCAGAGTTACCAACTCGTGATGCCGGTTTTGCTCCCAGTAGTACTTGATGTTGCCGACTACACGCTCATTCCCGACGTCAATCGACTTGCCAAACACTTGCGGAACTCGCACGCCCGTTCGCGGCTCGACGTTCCAGTCCACTGGGAATCCATGGTTGGCATCCTTGAGCGCGAACAGCGTGTGACGTCCGCCGAGAATGCGATTCGCGGCGCTCACATACGTGTCGACATTGAATGTGTGAGACAGCGGATCACACCACGCGTGACCAATGTGCTCCGACGGAGCGGGTGGATGCATGGCCAGTGATCGGCCCTGGCGCTGCCAGCGCGTGAATACCGACTGACGTACCCGCCAACCCAACTCCCCGACACTCATCGTACGCAGGCGATTGACCTTCCAACGCCAGCCGCTCATGTCACGCCTGCGCGGTGCGCCATTGCGACGAGCGGGAACGACTCAGAGGCTCGCGTATAGCCTCCCGAAGTCGGCGGAGAGTCGTTCGGTGGTATAGAATTGCCTCACGCGCGACGCACCCGCGACGGCCATGCGAACAATGCTTGCCCGATCGTCGTCCAGCTTGGCCAGTGCCTCGGCCAGCGCTGCCACATTCACGGGGGGGACGAGCAGTCCGTGAATCCCGTCTTGCATGACCTCCGGGATCGCGCCCACCGGACAACTGACCGGGACGCAACCGGCGGCGAGTGCTTCGAGCAACGCATACGGCAGTGCTTCCTGATGGGTGGGAAATACAAACACATCAGCGTCCATCAACGCGCGGCGTTTCTCGTCATCGAATACCGGACCAAGAAAACGCACGCACTGGTCGAGCCCGGCCTCCGCCACCCGGGCTCGCAGTTTCATCTCGTCGGGCCCGGCGCCGGCAAGAGATAGTTCAACCGATCGACCCTGCCGGTTGAGAATCACGAGCGCTTCGATCGCCTCGAATACGCCCTTGCTCTCCACAAGGCGCCCGAGGTACAGCAGTCGCAGCGTGTCGTGGCTGCGGAGTGACCGCGGCTGATCGCTCAGTGCACTCTCGTCGACCGCGTTGGGCACCAGGTGCAGTTTGATGCTCGGGTCCCACGCGCGGTACGCGCCCAGTTCCGTCTGCGAGAGTACCACAACGGCCTGCGCACTGCGCAATGCGTGACGCAAGCACCAGCCCAGCGTTTTGTTGTGGGCCACAAATCGGCCCAACGGCGCCCCTCCATGCACCTGCATGACCGCGTTCGTTCCCGCCAGTCGTGCAACCCCAAGCAACAGCATGTCGCGCACCGCGGCCTTCGTATTGAGCGACGTGTTGAGGTGCACAATGTCCGGCCGTTTACGGGCGAGCACGACACTGAGCGTCACCAAACTCGTGAACAGGCGCCACACGCGGGCCAGACGTCGCTCCGAGCGACCTTCGCTGCCAACTTCAAAATGCGTCAGGTCAAAGCGGTCGGCCAAGTGTGAACCCAACAGCACCCGCACATGCGTGGTGACGCCGCCCACGCCCGTGAGCGACGGCCCCAGGAGCAAGACTCGCGTCTTGTGCTTCGCCTTCACTGATCGCGGCTATTCGCCGATTGCGGATTGACCGATCCAGTCAGTCGGGCACAGGCGTCGCGAACCGGGAGGATTTCCACACCTCGTCGGGACAACAAGGCGACCAGTGACTGCAGCAGTGCCGGTGTGCAACCCCACCGTGACGGTGCAGCGGAAA
>JANMRE010000343.1:0-2602 GCA_031370885.1 Gemmatimonadaceae bacterium | reverse complement strand
GCTTCGCGATCGACCCGACGCGGAAGGGCACAACACCGTTCGATTGAATGAACGCGGCGTCTGCCCCTCTGCACCACGTTGGCGGCAATAGCGCGCAAAGGTATCCATCTGGATCGATCGTCTCGGTACCGATTAGACGATATGTTTGGCCGAACGCGGTGTATGTACCGGACAGTCCGTACATTTCCTGCGTGCAGTGAGAGTTCGTCACCCAGCCTGTGACCCCGTTCCGCTTCGCCGCGAAACCGATGGTGCACTCCGAAAAACCACCTTCAGCTTTCTGGCGATAGGTAAGGAGTCCACCGACGATCGTATCAGCATCAGCAACAAGACTCCACGGGGCGAAAAACGATGCGACAGTCGAAGCCGCAGGCCGACTGTCAACCACAGCACGAGAGGCGCGAGCGACCTGAATCACCTGTTCATCACTTTGGGAAAGCGACAGCTCGCGTTTAAGCAGAGACACAACGCTGCCCGAATCGCCGGAGTATCCCAGCGTTACGGCGTTCGCTCGCTCATCAAGATCAATGAATTGCAGATTCTCATCTTTGCCGAACAACAGCGCGTCAATCTTGTTACGATAGTCGGCGAGTTGGGCGTACGAGTACTTCACTGTTCGCGACGAAATTGCCTCGAGTGCTTGTCCGGCACCTGGCGGGAGGATCCTGTTCTCGGCGACTGCACCTCGAATGAACGCCTCTGCAGTCGGCCGTTCTGACTCACTGGAGACATATACAACAAGACGGCGACCTTCGTATGCGAATCCCGCTGAGCTCGGTGCGGCCTTTGCCAACTCCACAAACAACTGCTCGCCGGAATATTCTTCAGGAGCGCCTTGCCCAGCTACTATTGGCCCCAGCGACTGCGCTCGCTGTCCACTTGGCTCGGTATTGGTCAGCTCGCCGCACGCACCGAGGCCAAACGCCAAGACCATGAACAATGCCGGGGGGGGGGGGCAAAAATCCTTCTGCGCATCACTCACCTCCACTGCGTTGGGGAAATTGCACCCTCGCTGCATTCGCGGCGAAAGCAACTCAAACTCCACCAGATCGTCACTCGTCCTAATAGAATAGCAAGCGTAGTTGAGTAGTCTTCGCAAGGACGTCGCGTGAGCAGCGTCACCGTGTGCCATCTGTAAACGGTTTTGTTCCCGTGAGGATGCATGCCGGCCCGTGCAGCATGCAGTGGTTCCGCGACGGTCGCGAATGGGTTCCGCTCCCGTGCTCTCCACAGGGACGATGGTGTTACCGAACCTGTCCGGCGCCAGGGTAGACTGGCGACGATTCGACTGAGATCGCTGCGCTCACCGCGTACACGCGCGCATCGCGAAGTCGGTGCCACGCGTCCCATTCGGGCCAGGACCCTCGATTCGCGCTATCAGCGAATCGGCGCCACGGCGACGATAGCTGATGCGCTGTGGAAAGTCGTGGGTCGGGTTCTCAACGACAAACCCCGAGTCGGACAGTTGCGTAGAGCGAAACGGGGTTTCACGCTGACGCGACGGCAGTTCGGTATAGATAGGCGTGTCACCACGCGCTTCGAGTCGCCATCGAGCTTGGTATCCTACGATGTATTGCCCAGCGGGCGCGAGTTCCTCATGCTCAAGCCAATACGGGGCGAACGGGGTGACGCGGCCGTGACGCTCATCATGAACTGGCCGCAGGCGCTGGGGCGCGCCCGCGCGGTCGCGCCGGCGCCGGTACCATGAGTCACGCGTGAGAGTCACCCGTGACCAACCTCGACCACCTCACCGCTGCCAACCCGGCGTCAGGCGTCGCGCTACATGACGCGCCACCATGGCACAGAGAGCACGCGATCGGCGATCCATCGCGTCTCTGTGCCGCTGTGCAACAGCAGTCCACCAATCGCGGCGGGGTATTCGCGGAGAAAGAGCCGTAGACCGTCGGCGTCATCGTACGTAGGGCGATCACCGCTCTTGCACTCGATGGCGAGGAGTCTGCCGTCAGGTTGTTCCACGACAAAGTTTACTTCGTCCTGCGTGGTCGTGCGCCAGTGCATGATTGCCGGTTTCCGCAATTGCGCGTCACGCCACACCAGTAGATCCTGCACGACCAGGTTCTCAAAGTGAAAGCCGGTGAGTGGCGGCGTGCCTGCGAGGTGCCAGGCCATGGCGGTGTCGCTCCAGTAGACTTTGGGACTCTTGATCAGACGCTTGCTGCGATTGACAGCGTACACCTCAAGGCGAATGAGTTGATACGATTGCTCGAGGAGATCGAGGTAGCGGAAGGCCGTCGTCGGTGCGACGCCCGCCTCATTGGCCCACGCCGAACGGTTGATGAGCTGTCCAACGCGATGCGCGGCGATGCGCATGAGGCGACGCATGTCGAGCGGATTGTTCAATGACGCGAGGTCACGCAAGTCGCGATCGAGATACGTCTCGATGTACCCCTGAAACCACAACGCGCGTTCGTCTGCCGTTGTCTGTTCAACGGCTGGCGTGGGGTAGCCACCGACGCGTGCGTGCTCGCGCCAATCTGCCGCGATGGCCGTCGTCGACTGCACCAGTTCCGACCAGTCTGTTGTGGTGGTCGTGAAAAAGTCGAACCACGTACCGGCGACGCCTCGGCCGAGCTGTTCTCGC
>JANMRE010000279.1:0-19177 GCA_031370885.1 Gemmatimonadaceae bacterium | reverse complement strand
TGACGCAGAATCCGACGTTCGGCCCGTTGGTGAAAACGTTTGCCGACAGCTTGAGTGCGGTGGAAGACTCGCTGTATCAGACGAAGAATCAGAGCGGTCAGGATCCGCTTAACTATCCGATTCGTTTGAACGATCAGATTGGCGGCTTGATGAGTTTCATCGCCAGCGGCGAACGGAGGCCGCCCAAGCAGGCGTACGACGTGTACGGTAAGCTTGGGCCGAAGCTGGACGTGCAGGCGGCGCGCCTTGAGCGCATCATTCTGGCCGACCTGCCCAAAGTGAACGCGGCGCTCAAGGCCGCGGGCCAGCCGCAAATCACGCGGTCAAAGAAGGAAGCGGGCGGACCCGGTGCGCCGGTGCCAGTGTTCGTGCCGTAACCCAAGCCTGAAGGCTAGCGCGTGCGCGCTTCGTATTCCACACGGAACAGCTCCAATAAATGAAGATCGAGCCGGTCCTTCATTCGGCCGCTCGCTTTCTTGCTGGCGATAATGTCTCGCAGATTAGCGACGGGAAAAATGCCTTCGCGCACGGCGCGCGACCGAGCGTCTGCAAAGCTGTCCATACCATCCGGGGCAAAAACCAGAGTGAGATCGAAGGGTCCGTTCTTGAGCTGGACGACGGCCTTGCCCCGTACAATCTCCGCTTGAGTTTCAGGGCTCAGATCGAAGCCGATCGTGAGCAGTGCCTGAACCATACGCTCGCCGTTGACTGCGGTCTTGGCTGGGAACACATCGACGTCCTGCGTCGTGCCGGGGAATCCGAGCAAAATGGCGCCGCTCTTGCCGATGAAGAGATAGTCCACGCCCGCGTCGTTAAACGCCACCGCCACTTCCTCCGCCTGCAACGGATTGAAGGGCGTCCGCTCGTTCACTCAGCGGGCGCTGGCTGGAAACCGAGGTATGCTGGCAAGTTCGCTGCGCACCACTCCCGATACTCCTTCATGCTCTCGAAGGAACGGACCCCAGGTGTATCCAGCACCGGTCGATACACGCGGTTGAAGCCGTACTTCATCCGCGCCGCCATCGGCCGCGCCATCTGGCGTCGACACTGGTCTCGGAACGCCTCATCTTCAGCCTCCAGAGGTGTGGTCATAAGCAAAAGAATAAGGATCAGCTGGATCGCGCGCCATAAACACGGTTGCAAGCCGGTCGCAGAATGCCTGTCGCCGCCGCCGGGAGTGCTGGATCAATGAAGCGCAGATTTGCAGGTTGTTGCAGGAACGCCCGTTTAGCGATATAATTACGCCCTATTCTCGAATTTTGTACGCCCGTTTTTACACCTCTTATTGTCGAACCGTGTATCCCCGATTCCTTGAATCTCCCATCAGGCGCGCCTTGGTCGACACGCGGGTGGTCGCGATCGCCGGGCCGCGCCAGTCCGGCAAGTCGACCTTGGCTCGTGCCATCGCGGGAATCGACGCGCCGTACTTGAGCCTCGACGAGGCAACCACTTTTGCGGCCGCGAAAGACGATCCCACCGGCTTCGTTCGCCGAACCCGTGGGTTCACGGTGATCGACGAAATCCAGCGAGTCCCGGAACTGATGCTGGCCATCAAATTGGCGGTGGATGAAAATCAGCAACCCGGAAGGTTTCTGATCACCGGCTCTGCCGATATCCGAACGTTGCCAACCATCCAGGATTCGCTTGCCGGTCGTATCGAAGTCTTCGAACTGTTACCGCTCGCGCGTGATGAAATCATCGGGCGACGATCGACGTTTCTCGTCGACGTGTTCGCGGGTCAGCTGCCGCCGCCGGGCGAGAGTCTGGAACCGGAGGCGCTCCAACGCGTCGTCGCTACCGGCGGCTTCCCGGAAGCACTCACACGGTCAGGTCGCGTGCGCCGCGGCGACTGGTTTCGGGCGTATGCCCGGGCAATCGTCGAACAGGATGTCCTCGACGTCGCGAACCTCGACCGTCGGCGCGACATGCCGCAACTCGTCGCCATTCTGGCGCAGCATTGCAGCGAGATGATCAACCTCACGCAGATTGGCGCGCAATTGGGAATGGACCGAAAGACTGTTCAGCGACACATTGCCGTGCTGGAACAACTTTTCCTCGTGCGTCGCGTGCGCCCGTGGTTTCGCAACGAGCTCCTGCGCCTTTCCAAGACACCAAAACTGCACTTCGTGGACTGCGGCCTTGCGGCGGTATTGCGCCGACTGGACGTCGAGTCGTTGGGACCAGATCGCACAGCGCTCGGGCCTATCATCGAAACCTTTGTTTTCTCAGAACTGTCGAAGCAGGTGAGTTGGAGTGATGAGCCGCCAGACATCCTGCACTATCGCGATCATGACGGAGGCGAAATTGACTTCATTCTTGAAAGCTGGGATCGCCGCGTTGTCGCAATCGAAGTGAAGGCGGGCGCCACGGTCCGCCGTGAAGCGTTCAGAACAATGCGCAAGGTATCGGAGACGCTGGGCGACGCGTTCGTTCTGGGAGTGGTCCTCTACGATGGGACGCAGCGTGTGCAATTTGGCGACAAGCTATGGGCCGTTCCGATCTCATCACTGTGGGGAAGCTCGCAATAAGCAGGGACGGTTGCTCCGCGCACGCATGGGCAATCTCCGTGAACTGCACCTCATGATCCAGTTCGCAGGGAATGCACGAAACTAAAATCTCACTTAAGCTTTGTGCATGTCAAATGCTTCGGCAATCAAACCGGATTGGAACCGCCTTTTCGAAACGGCGACAGGTCAGGAGGGACAATTCACGACCAAGCAAGCGGCCGAGTCGGGATATTCGGCGCAGTTGCTCGTGCACTATGTCCAGGTCGGGCGGGCGGTTCGCGTGCGCCGGGGGATCTGCAGACTGGTGCACTTCCCTGCTGGTGAGCACGAGGATCTCGTCACCGCCGTCGCCCCAGGCCATAAAGACCAACGGGCCATCCGAAACGACGGAATGAAGTACGACGGACTCCGCTTTCGAGTTGAGTGCCGAATCACCGGCAAGCTCTACGCGCAGCCCTTCAGCGTGGACGTTGCCTTCGGTGATCCAATGTTTGGAGAGCCTGAAGTCGTGACTGCCCACGATGTGCTGGACTCTGTCGGCATCGCGCCGCCTATTATGTCGCGAGGAACTGTGACGACTGCATGCTCTCCGGGCTTTACGCCATTGGGCTGGCTGGGGTCGGTGGAGCGATTGTCGGTGGCATCACTGGCTCGTCGTCTTTGATGCGAGGCGCGCAGGTCGACAGTGATGGCCCACGGAAGATCGCCGTGGCGGATAATTATGTCGTAGGCTGTCAAACCAAGTCGTGATCGAAGGGTCCGTTCTTGATCTGGACGAAGACCTTGCCCCGTATAATCGCCGCTCGAGTTTCATGGCTCAGATCGAAGCCGATCGTGAGCAGTGGTTGAACAACTCAGCCGCCACCCGGCTGCGGTGACATCGAACGGCGCCGCTCTTGCCGATGAAGCCACCGGTGTTCCGCTACGCTCGCCGCCGGTAGTGTACAATGTCGAAGTCGAGCGCGGTGCGCAGGGTTACAACGGGCTCGAACAGCGTTTCAAACGACGGGAAAAACACATCGCCCTCCACCACGCGCTTCACGTGCGTGAGGTACAGGTCTGAGCAACGGGGCAGCGCAAGCGCGTAGATCTGCGCACCTCCGCAGATGAACACATCACGCGCGTCGGCATTCACGTCGATGTCATCGAGACTCTGCACCGTGCGCACCCCGGGGTAGGCGAAGCCGGTGCGACTGACGATGACAGTCTCGCGATTGGGCAACGGCCGACCAATCGATTGGAATGTTGAACGCCCCATCACGACCACGTGTCCCGTGGTCATCGCCTTGAAGAACTTGAAGTCTTCGGGCAGATGCCACGGAATTGTCGGCCCGTTGCCGATCACGCGATTCTCCGACATGGCAGCGATCGCCTTGAACTGCTTCATGCGCCGTTCAAACGGCGATCGGTGCCGAGATCGCCGGATGTGGATTGTAACCCACGAGCGTGAAATCCTCGAACACGAAGTCGTGGATGCTCTTCACGTCGGGATTGATCTGCATTTTCGGTAACGCGCGCGGCTCACGGCTCAACTGCAAACGCGCCTGTTCCAGATGATTGCTGTACAGGTGCAAATCACCGAACGTGTGCACGAAGGTGCCCGGCGCAAATCCCGTTACCTGCGCTACCATCATCGTTAACAGCGCATAGGACGCAATGTTGAACGGCACGCCGAGAAACAAATCGGCGCTGCGCTGATACAGCTGGCAGCTTAACGTGCGGTCCTGCACGAAGAACTGGAACAGCGCGTGACACGGCGGGAGCGCCATGTCATCCACTTCGCCGGGGTTCCACGCGGTGACGATGTGGCGACGACTGTCAGGCTTGGAGCGAATCTGCTCGATAACCCTGTCAATCTGATTGATGGAGCGACCATCGGCGGTACGCCAGTCACTCCACTGCGCGCCGTACACACGACCCAGGTTTCCCTGGGCGTCGGCCCACTCGTTCCAGATGCTCACGCCGTGATCGGTGAGATACTTGATGTTCGTGTCACCGCGTAGAAACCAGAGCAGCTCGTAAATAATCGACTTGAGATGGAGCTTCTTGGTGGTCACCATCGGAAAGCCATCGGCCAGCGGATAGCGCGCTTGCGCGCCGAACACCGCGTAGGTGCCGGTGCCGGTCCGGTCGGGTTTGAAGGTGCCTTCGTCGAGCACGAGCCGGAGCAGCTGCTGATACTGGATCATAGGGGAATCGTAATGCGTTGAGCGCCCGCGCGGCGAGCGGACGATCGTGCCGCGGCTTTGCGTTCTACCGATCCAAAAACGCTTCCGGTAGAATCGCAATACCGGCAAATCCCTTCAGTACGCCTCGGTCGGTCGTCACCAGCGGAACACCCAACGCAACCGCCAACGCCACGTACTCGCAATCGTAGGTCGAACACTGCGAACGCGACGCCAACTCCAGCACATCCCGGGAGTTCACTTCGCCTTCCCTCCCCTCGAGAATGCCTTCGGCTTGCTCAAGCAACGCGACCGCGCGAGCGACCATGATATCGCCTCGCGACACGTATTTGTGCACGACGCTCCGCATCTCACTGCGCCAGAGGACGGGCGCGACCCAGATCGGGTCCTTCATGAAGACCGCCTCTGCCTCCGCTGTGCGTTCGCCGGGCAATACCAGGTAGGCGAGCAGATTGGCGTCGCAAACAATCATGCGCGGCCGGAGTCGCGCGCGCTGCGAAGTGCCTTATCCGTGACGTAGACGCCGGCGAGACGTTCACGACTCCGACGAAGCGCGGTGAGCAGTTTCGCGGGATCGTCGGCGCGCATTTCGGTGAGGGCACGCTCAACGGCGAGGATCGCTTCGCTGTTGAGACTGCGTCGATTCTCAGCCGCGCGCGCCTTGAGCTGCGCGTACAGTGGGTCGGGGAGGTTCTTGATGGTGAGGGTGGCCACGCGGTCTCCGCACAGTGAAAAGTGCCTGCGTAATGCATTCAAAATGGATGCGTATTGACATCGCGTCAAGACCGGATTTAGACTGCTCGCGTCCTCACATTCGTTTGAAAGCAGTGGGTGGTAAGTTGGACGCTTGCACTTCGAGTCTCATTCGACACCGAGCTTTTCGTGGCCAACATCCTCCAGAATCTTCCCGTCGGCGAAAAAGTCGGCATCGCCTTCTCCGGCGGTTTGGACACCAGCGCCGCGCTGCATTGGATGCGGGCAAAGGGCGCGATTCCATACGCCTACACCGCCAACCTTGGCCAGCCCGACGAGACCGACTACGACGAAATTCCACGCAAGGCGATGGGGTACGGTGCCGAGAAGGCCCGCTTAATCGAATGTCGCGCGCAACTGGTGAGCGAAGGACTGGCCGCCTTGCAGTGCGGCGCCTTTCACATCACCACTGCCGGCCAGACGTACTTCAACACCACGCCGTTGGGTCGCGCCGTGACCGGCACGATGCTGGTTGCCGCCATGCGCGACGATGACGTGAACATCTGGGGCGATGGCAGCACGTTCAAGGGCAATGACATCGAGCGGTTTTACCGCTATGGCTTGCTCACGAATCCGAATTTGCGCGTGTACAAACCGTGGCTGGACCAACAGTTCATCGACGAGTTGGGCGGCCGAACGGAAATGTCGCAGTACCTGATCGCGAACGGCTTCGACTACAAGATGAGTACAGAGAAGGCCTACAGCACCGACTCCAACATTCTCGGCGCAACGCACGAAGCGAAAGATCTTGAGTTCCTGAACAAGGGTCTGATGATCGTGCAGCCGATCATGGGCGTCGCAGCCTGGCGTGACGACGTGGCCGTGCAGCGCGAAACGGTGTCGATCCGCTTTGACGAAGGAATGCCAGTGGCGCTCAACGGCAAGACGTTTGCGTCGTCACTGGAGCTGTTCATGGAAGCGAACGCCATCGGTGGTCGACATGGATTGGGTATGTCGGACCAGATCGAGAATCGCATTATCGAAGCGAAGAGCCGCGGGATTTACGAGGCGCCGGGACTGGCGCTGTTGTACATCGCGTACGAGCGACTGGTGACAGGTATTCATAACGAAGACACGATCGAGCTGTACCGCACCAATGGGCGCAGGCTGGGAAGACTGCTGTACCAGGGACGCTGGCTTGATTCGCAATCACTGATGCTGCGTGACTCGGCGCAGCGCTGGGTAGCGCGCGCCATCACCGGGGAAGTGACCATCGAACTCCGTCGCGGCAACGACTATTCGATTGTCGATACCGCGAGTGCGAATCTCACCTACAAGCCCGAGCGGCTGACGATGGAGCGCGGGGAGGCGTTTTTCACGCCGCTCGATCGGATTGGGCAGCTGACGATGCGGAATCTCGACATCATGGATACGCGCGAAAAGCTGATGCTGTACACGGACACGGGGCTGCTGCGCAGCGGCGGCGCAAGCGGAGTGCCGCAGCTGCCGTCAGGCCACGAGTAGGAAGAAGCAGGACAAGATGGAATTTGCGGGGACTCATTGAATTCTCGACAGATCGTGAAACACTCGCTTGTATTTCACGATCGATCATAATAATATAGTGACATGCGCCGATACCTGTACGACCAAGTTGAAGCCGACCTGGGCGAAAAAATGGTGTTCGTGGGAGGACCGCGTCAGGTGGGCAAAACCACGCTCGCCCAAAGCCTGCTGCCCAGTAAGTCCGGATACCTCAATTGGGATATCCCGTCGCATCGCGAACGCATCTTGCGGCGAGAGCTTCCCGATACTGGGCGCTGGGTGTTCGACGAACTGCATAAGAACCGACGATGGCGGAGCTTCCTCAAGGGACTCTACGACGAGCACGGCGCCGATCACGAAATTCTCGTTACCGGTAGCGCGCGATTGGATTTCTATCGCTTCGGCGGTGACTCGCTGCAGGGTCGCTACCACTACCTGCGCCTGCACCCGCTGAGCGTCGCCGAGCTTGGCATGACCAGCGCGGCCGACGTCGAGTCGCTGTTCACGCTGGGTGGATTCCCCGAACCGTTTCTCGGCGCGTCCGCCACGCGAGCCCGACGATGGGCGGTGGAGTACCGCAGCCGCCTGATTCGCGATGAAGTTACGTCGCTGGAAAGCGTACGGGATCTGGGTGCCATGGAGCAACTCATGCTGGCGCTGCCGGAGCGCGTGGGGAGTCCGCTCTCGCGCAACGCGTTGCGTGAGAATCTCGATCTCAACCACCAGACGGTGTCTCGATGGCTGGATATCTTCGAGCGGCTCTATGCCATTTTTCGTCTTGCACCGTTTGGCGCGCCGCGTCTACGTGCCGTGAAGAAAGAGCAGAAACACTACCACATCGATTGGAGCATAGTGCCAGATGAGGGAGCGCGCTTCGAGAATCTCGTCGCGTCGCATTTGCTCAAGTGGGTGCACTTTCAGCACGACACCCAAGGGCGCGAACTCGAACTGCGTTACTTTCGCGATGTGGATGGACGGGAAGTGGACTTTGTCGTGGTCGAGCGACGTCACCCCATTCTGTTGGTGGAATCGAAACTCACAGCAGGCTCGGCGTCACCGGCACTGCGCTACCTCAAACAGCGATTTCCGAAAGCCGACGCGTGGCAAGTACATCTGCGTGGTGATCGGGACAGCGTGACCGACGACCACATCCGACTGGCGTCGGCGCATCGATTTCTGGGCACGCTGGTGTAGCGCGCTACCACTTCCGGCGTTTGCACTCCACTAGCCAGCACAGTGCGCATCCAGATACGTTCGTCGGCATGCGAATAGCAATCATCGGAGTGGGAGCCGTAGGTGGCGCGTTTGGCGCGCGACTCGCGCATGCGGGTCACGAGGTCACGTTCGTAGCGCGCGGCGCCACGTTGGTGGCGCTGCATTCCTCAGGACTCATTCTTGAGAGCGTGGATGGTGATCTCCATCTGCCCGACGTATCGGCGACCGATGACCCGTGTACCGTAGGTCCTGTGGATGTGGTGCTGGTGTGCGTAAAGTCCACTCAGATCGACGCGGTCGCGCCAAACTTGCGACCGTTGATTGGTTCACGAACGGCGGTGATTCCGTTGCAGAACGGGGTGGAAGCGAGCGCGCGTCTCGCGCAGGTGCTCGGCGACGAGCATGTGCTGGACGGACTTGCGCGGCTCATCGCCGAACAGGCGGCGCCCGGTCGCATTTCGCATACGGCTGTCACTCCGGTGATCGAATTCGGCGCGCGGAATGCCACGCCGCCCGATGCGCCGGCGCGCGCGCAAATCGCACCGTTTGCCGAGGCGCTGAGGGCGGCTGGGCTCAACGCGCACACGCCAGAGAACATGGAGCGTGCGATGTGGGAGAAGTTTCTGTTCATCGACCCGTTCGGCACTGTTGGCGCGGCAACCCGCGCGCCGATTGGCGTGATGCGTGCGGTGCCCGAGACTCGCGCTCTGCTGGACTCATGCCTGCGGGAGGTACGAGCGGTTGGCGCAGCGCTTGGTGTGGCGCTTGACGACGACGCTGTGGCGCGCACGTGGCAGCGCTATGACATGTTGCCTCATGACAGCACTGCGTCGATGCAGCGCGACATCATGGCGGGGCGAATGTCGGAACTTGAGCTGCAGACCGGGTCGGTGATCCGGCTTGGTCGCCAACACGGCGTCGCCACACCGGTGCATGACGTGCTGTATGCGGTGTTGCTGCCCGCGGCGGTCAGGCCTACCTGATCAGTGCCTGCGCAGAGGCATGCATGTTTCGATAGGCCGCTTGGGCTGGAGTCGCTGTGTTCGTGGTGTTGAAGACCGCGATGACCGCGGCAGTGGTGGTCGGATTGAAGTAAAAGAAGGCTCGGAATCCGGCCTGCGATCCGGTATGGCCAATGATCCGATGGTCACCGGCACCACTCAAGAAGAACGACAATCCCATATGCTGTCCGGCGGCGGCTTCGTAGCCCTCGGTCATGGGAACCACGGGCTTCCACATTTCCTCAAGACTGGCACGCGAAAGCACATGGCTATAGTTCACGAACGAACCACCAACAGTCACTGTGTTGGTCAGGAAGGCAGTGTAGGTTGCCAGGTCGCCAATTGGCGCGTTCCAACCGCCGTTCGGCACCGTGATGCCGGGGTCAAAATCAGCGCCGTTGTCCACCGTGCGGGTTGCCCCGGTAGCGCTATCAGGAAGCACCAGATAATTGTGCGAGCGATTGGCGCTCAGGTAGTACGGTGTGCTGCGGAAATAACTGTGCTGAATGCCAAGTGGGGCGAAGATGTTTTTCTGCACGTACGCGTCCCACGGGTCGCCGGAGAGCTGCTCGATCATCCGAGCCAGATACAGAAACGCCGGATTGGAGTAGCTGTAACGCGCTCCCGGACTGAAGAGCAGTTCCTGGTACGGCATCATCGCCACAAGTTGATTCCACGACGTTGGCTCGAACGGCTCCCATGGTTTGCCGTCGCCATACGGCCAGGTGCCGTTGCGGAAGCCCGCAGAGTGCGAGAGCAACATGCGAATCGTGATGTTATCGAGGCCACCGAACGGATCATGCAGCTGTCGTAGTTCGGGTACGAATCGAACAATTTTGTCATCCAGTGATAACCTGCCGCGATCGCGCAGCTGCATGACCGCGATGGCGGTGAGCGACTTGGTGATCGAGCCCCAGTGGAAGATGGTTTGCTCATTCACCGAGATTTTGGCGGCCCGATCTTGCTGGCCGACATCGAGGCGAGCGCTGACACGCCCATCGCGCATGACCAAGACGCTGGCGCCGACGATCTCATCGCTGGCGACATAGCCGCGGAATTCTTTCGTGAAGGCCTCCCAACCGGCGGCGGGCTGCGCGTGGACCGGCGGTGCGGTCAGAGCGGCCATGGCTGTGGCATGAACGGCGAACGCTCGAAGGCGAAGGCGCATATCGGGATCGCTGTGGTGGTGGTAGCGCTTCTTGGGCCGGAGGACTTGCTCGCCTTCACGACTCCTCTCAACAACGGCCTGACGTCCGTGCAGCGTTCGGCATGATTCCCGCGTAATTTAATCGTCAGCAACTATATAGGCCCGATCCGGTCTCTTTCCCGCCGGATTTGGAACGTGCGGCAACCCGTGGCGTGGTCCAGCGCCTCATTCCCTGCGGAGTGACCGGTAGCATGAAGCGTCTGTTTGCGTGTCTCAGCACGTTCGGTGCAGCCTGGGTGGCGACCACGGCGTCGGCGTCCGTGGTTTTATCACAATCATCGGCGCGCCTCACGCCGCGGCATGCGTCCACGACGTACGCGAGTCACGCGGTGAACACGCCCGGCGCGCCACGATCCACCACGGGAGTGATCGGTGCGCGCGGTATCAGCACGACCGCGCTCACCGCAGTGGTGCAGAAGTATTGCGTGAACTGTCACAGCCCCACGATGCGGCGCGGGAATCTCAACCTGCGCAGCTTTGTCGTGGACAGCGCCTTCGAGAATGGCGAGGTTGCGGAAAAAATGATCCGCAAAATGCGCGCGGAGATGATGCCACCGCCGGGTTCCAGGCGTCCAGCGGGTGATACCTTGGTGGCGTTGGTAGAAACCCTTGAAAAGGTGATGGATGCGGCGGCGCCGATCAATCCGGGCAATCGCACATTCCAGCGTCTCAATCGGCCCGAGTACGAGCGGGTGGTGCGCGATCTCTTTGGTCTCGAAGTGAATGCCGGTGACTGGCTGCCGCTTGATACCAAGAGCGCAAACTTCGACAACATCTCTGACGTGCAGTCGTTGTCTCCCACGTTGCTTGATGGGTATCTGAACGCGGCAGCGGCGATCAGTCGCATGGCGATTGGCGATCGATCGGCCGGTTCGTCGCAGGCACTCTACAAAACCTCACCATTTCAATCGCAGCACCCGTGGGATCATGTTGACGGCACGCCGTACGGCGCGCGCGGTGGCATGGTGTTCAACAACAACTTCTCGGCCGACGGCGAATATCAGTTTCGCTTGAACGTGGGCGGTGGTGTTGGTCGCCCGATTGAAGATCTCGATGTATCGGTTGACGGCGTGCGTGTGGCGCTGCTGCGCTACGACCGTGGCGTTTCGCGCAACGGCGAGTCGGCCGATCTGCCGGCCGGAGCCGACTACCTCAGCACCGAACCGATTCGCATCAAGGCAGGACAACGCAAAGTGTCGGTGGCATTTGTGCGACAGGCCGAGGGCCCTTACGAGGACCTGGTCAAGCCGCATGATTGGTCGCGCGCATCGAGTGGTACGGGTTCGGCGGGTACGACGGAGCCGCCGCCGCTGATGGAGGTGTTGATCACCGGCCCGAACAACGTCACCGGAGTATCTGCCTCTCCGAGTCGCGATCGGATTTTCACCTGTCATCCCACGGCGAAGGCCGCCCAGCGTGCCTGCGCCGATCAGATTCTGTCGCGGTTGGCGGCCCGCGCCTATCGCCGCCCAATCACGACACGCGATCGGGAAAGTCTGTTGAAGTTTTATGATCAAGCGGCCATCGGCGAATCCAGCACCCGCTTCGAAGATGGAGTGCGGCTGGGCGTTCAAGCGATGTTGGCCAGTCCGTATTTCGTGTTTCGTTTTGAGAAGGAGCCAGTGGGCGCTGTTGCCGGCAAAGACTTCCGTCTTGATGATTTTGAGTTGGCATCGCGTCTGTCATTCTTTTTGTGGAGCACGATTCCCGACGAACGACTGCAGTCGCTGGCGTCGCGCAAACGTTTGGCGGATCCGGTGGTGTTCAACGCGGAGGTCAAGCGCATGCTGGCCGATCCGCGCGCTGAGGCGATGTCCACCCGTTTTGCCGCGCAGTGGCTTCGGTTGCAGGATCTCGAGAAGGTGCATCCCGATGCCTTCCTGTTCCCTGATTTTGATCTGGCGTTGTCGCAATCCATGCAACGCGAGACTGAGCTGTTTTTCCAGGATATCGTGCGGAACGATCGCAATATCCTGACGATGTTCACCGCCGATTCAACCTATGTCAACGAGCGGTTGGCGAGGCACTATGGGATTCCCAACGTCGCCGGTCCGCAGTTCAGAAAGGTGGCGTATGCCGACACTCAACGTCGCGGACTGCTGGGTCATGGCAGCGTGCTGGTGCAAACGTCGCTGGGCAACCGCACGTCGCCGGTGTTACGCGGCAAATGGGTGATGGAAGTGTTGCTGGGAACGCCACCGCCGCCGCCGCCGCCCAATGTGCCCGACCTTGAAGAGACGGCAGGAGCCAAGGACGGCAAGCAACTTACCACGCGCGAGCGGATGGAAATGCACCGCGCCAACCCGGCGTGCAAAAGCTGCCATCTGTTCATGGACCCCATGGGACTGGCGCTGGACAACTTCGACGTGACCGGCAAGCTGCGCTATCGTGAGAACGGTGCCCTGTTGGACACACGCGGCGAGTTGTACGACGGAACGAAACTCTCCACGCCATCCGAACTCACCAAAGCGCTGTTGGCGCGCCCGATTCCGCTGGTGCGCAATTTCACGGAAAATCTGATGGCGTATGCGCTGGGCCGACGGGTTGAGGAATACGACCAGCCCGCGGTGCGTGCCATCGTGCGTGGCGCTGAGCAGAAGGACTATCGTTTTTCGACGTTTGTGATGGGCGTAGTGAATAGCAAGGCATTCCGCAGCAAACGCGCCGAGCCGGTATCGGCCGACGCGTCGCACAACTGACCTGAACTTTCGAGGAGCTCGCCCGATGGAGTTTCTGACCCAGAAAACGCTGCACCGCCGGACCTTTCTGCGCGGCCTGTCAGCCACGATTGCCCTGCCTTACCTGGACGCCATGGAACCGGCTGGGCGTTTCATCGCCAAGGTGGGTGGCGCAGGCGAAGCGGCCAAGCGCACGCGACTCGTGTGTATCGAGTCGGTGCACGGCGCGGCGGGGTCCAACGCGTGGGGTGCCTCGAAGCACCTGTGGGCACCGCAGGGACTGGGACGCGAATTTGCGTTTGGTGCCGAGAGCGCACTCAAGTCGCTCGATCCGTGGCGCAAGTACGTCAACATCATCAGCAACACCGATGTGCGTATGGCGGAGGCGTTCGAGGCGCCGGAAATCGGCGGCGATCACTTCCGGTCGAGCGCGGTGTTCCTCACGCAGTCGCATCCCAAGCAAACGCAGGGATCCGATCTGTTTGTCGGCAACTCGTTTGATCAGATCGTGGCGCGGAAAATCGGACAGGACACCCCGATTCCCTCGATGCAGTTGTGCATCGAGAATCTCGACCAGGCCGGCGGTTGCACGTACAACTACGCCTGCGCGTACACCGATACGATCAGCTGGGCGTCGCCCACGCAGCCGCTGCCGATGATCCGCAATCCACGGGCCGCGTTTGACCTGTTGTTTGGCGCGGGCAGCAGCAATGCCGACCGTTCGGCGCGCCGCCGCGACAATGGCAGCATCCTTGATTGGGTGATGGGCGAGATGTCGTCGCTCAAGCGCGATCTGGGCGCGACCGATCGCAAGCGCGTTGAGCAGTATCTCGAAAATGTGCGCGAGCTCGAGCGTCGCATTCAGCAGGTGGAAGCGAAGAACAAGAGTGGTGAGGAGCGGCTGCTGCCCGAGGCGCCGTCGGGCGTCCCCGATTCGTTCTCGGAGCACATGAAGCTGATGTTCGATATTCAGGTGCTGGCATTCCAGTCGGACATGACCCGCGTGTTTTCCTTCAAGACCGGTCGTGACGCGTCAAGCCGCACCTTCCCGGAAAGCGGCACGAACAAGGGATTCCATCCGGCATCGCATCACGGCGGTCGCGAGTCGGCGATTCTGGAATTCAATCAGATCAATGAGTATCACGTGAGCATGCTGCCGTACTTCCTGCAACGGCTCAAGGACACGACGGATGGCGACAGCAACCTGCTGGACGAGACGCTGATCGTCTACGGCTCGCCGATGGCCGATGGCAACATTCACAATCACCGCCGCTGCCCGTTGGTGCTGATGGGTGGTGGCAGCGGCATGCTGCCGGGCAACGTGCATCTCAAGGCACCGGACGGAACGCCAATGGCCGACGTCATGCTGTCATTGCTGCACAAGTTCGGCATCGACGCGCCGGTGTTCGGTGACAGTGTCAGCCCCTTCGCGCTTACGGTGTAAGGAGATCAACGTCATGACGTCACGTCTGGGAATCCTTGCGGCGGCCTTCGTGGTTGGACCGTGGAGCGTGTTGGCGGCGCAAAACAGGCAGCAGAATGCCGTACGTCCTGCGGCGGGCGATCGCGCCCGGTCGACCACGACTCGGGTTGCGAACACGCGAGCGAACCTCGGCACGGCGATGGTGGAAGCCGCCGAGCGTGGGGATGTTGCAACCGTGAAGTCCTTATTGGCGCAGGGCGCCGATGCCACGGTGGCACGCGGCGATGGGATGACGGCGCTGCATTGGGCGGCCGACCGTGGCGACGTCGTGATGGCGATGGCGTTGCTGCGCGCGGGCGCGAAACTGGATGCCAAGACGAACGTTGGTGGCTATACGCCACTGCATGTTGCCAGCAAGTCGGGCAGCGCGGCGGTGGTGAAGGCATTGCTGGATGGTGGCGCCGACGTGGGGACGATCACCGGCACCGGCGCTACCGCACTGCATCTGGCGGCGGCTTCAGGAAGCGCCGCCGCTGTAGATGCTCTGCTCAAACACAAGGCGAATCCCAATGCGCTGGAAACCGCGTGGGGTCAGACTCCACTCATGTTTGCCGCAGAGAACAATCGGGCGGATGTGATTCGCGTGCTGGTGAAAGCTGGCGCCAATCCGTCAGTACGGACGCGATCGGTAAATCTCAATGAGGAGCTGGCTCGGCAGCAGGCGGCGGCGAAGAAACGCAATGACGTGCTGCTGGCCTCGCTGCCGGAACCGCAACGGGACTCGATCAAGAAAGTGATGGCGAAGGCGGCCGCTGATAACGCGGCGCGGAATTCGTTCGGACCGCCGGCTGCCATGACCCCGGCGGGCGCGGTCGCCGATACGAATCGCGGTGGTGGCGCCGGTGCGGGCGCACAGTTCGTGGCGCGCGGTGGCAGTCCAACGCCGCCAACAAACTTGCTGACGCCAACCCAGATTCAAGAGGCCATTCGTGCGGGCCGCGAGGTGTTCGATGCACCGGTGGCGGCAAAAACCCCCGAACAGGGTGAACTGCTGGAAGGCATCGTGGCCGGCTACGAAGGCTCGGTGGGTAGTATGGGCGGCATGACGGCGCTGCATCACGCGGCGCGCCAAGGCAACATTGCGGCGGCATTGGCACTGGTTGACGGCGGGGCTTCCATCGACGCAACTACGTCGGCCGACAGCACCACGCCGCTGGTGATGGCGACGATCAGCGGTCAGTTCGACCTGGCCATGCAGTTGGTTAAGCGCGGTGCGAACGTGAAGCTGGCAACTACTGCTGGACTCACTCCACTGTATTCGGTCATCAATTCGCAGTGGGCGCCACGGTCGCGATATCCGCAGCCGCAGGCGGTGCAGACCCAACAGGTCACGCACCTCGAGTTGATGCAGGCGATGCTCAAGGCCGGCGCCGACGTGAACGTGCGACTCCGCAAAAACCTCTGGTTCTTTGCCTACAACAATTGCGGCAACGCGAACTGTGGCCTGGAACAGCTGGAGGGGACGTCTCCGTTCTGGCGCGCCGCCTATGCGTTGGATGTCGACGCGATGCGTATGCTCAAAGCGGCCGGTGCGAACGACACGATGCCGTCGTTCCGCTCACCGCAGCAGGGTGGGCGCGGTGGACGCGGCGGGGCCGGCGCGGTTCCTGGCGCGGGTGGCCAGGTTGCTGGCGCTGCTGGCGCGGCGGCATTCGCTCGGGGTGGTGGTGCAGGCGGTGCCGACGGACCCGGCAATGCGGGTCTCGGTCCTATTGATGCGGCCACCGACTCGGCGTCGAAGGCGGTACCACCAGGAGCGGGCACCTATCCAATCCATTCGGCCGCCGGCGTGGGTTACGGCAATGGTTTTGCCGGCAACTCGCATCGTCACGCGACAGATGGTTGGATGCCCGCGCTCAAGTATCTCGTGGAAGAACTGCACCAGGATGTGAACCAGCGCGATCTTACTGGCTACACACCGTTGCATCACGCGGCGGCGCGCGGTGACAACGAGATGATTCTGTATCTCGTGAGCAAGGGCGCCGATGTGAAAGCGGTCGCTCGCAACGGACGGACGACGGTGGACCTGGCAAACGGTCCAGTGCAGCGCCTGCGGCCGTTTCCGGACACCATTTTATTGCTCGAAAAGCTGGGCGCGAAAAACAGTCACCGCTGTGTGAGTTGCTGACTGCGGCGTGTTGCATCGTTTCCCCTACGGCTTCTTTTCCCCGGCGAGCAGCAGGTTCATGTGATCCTGAGCCTGCTGCAATCCGCCTTCGCCGTCGCCCCAACCGATTTTACCGTCTGCATTGAGGTCGATGCCAGCGAGCAGCTCATTGCACAACGATGTGAGTTGTCCAACGAGTGACGCGGCCGCAGCCACCGTGGTGGCCGACTGGATTTTCCGCGCAATGACGATCACCTGATCGGCGCGTTTGGACGTGCTCTGGGTGGCCGCGACAATGTGTATTGTGTGGGCCTTCACATTAGTGGAGGCGCCCACGGTGGCCACGGCAAGCTCGGAGTACGTCACTACACCTTCGAGCGCGCGTTTCACGCCGTAGCCCTTTCCAGGCGCCGTTGCACTGGGCATGGTAGTTGGATCCATCGCGTGCAACACGTGGCCGGCATGCATTTGCAGCGTTTGCAGATTGTCCAGGGCGCGCGCCATAAACCCGGCATGTTGCACGGCGACACCAGCCTCGGTGCGCGCCATGGCCAGCAATCCCACTTTCCCCGGCGTGTCGAGGTAGTTGGCGGCCACGTATCCCACGGCCACGCCAACCAGGCCAGCCGGAAGCGCGATTGCCGGTGCCCCCGCGACGACCGTACCTGGCAGCGCCTGACCAGTCAGTCGGGCCACAATGGAATCGAACTGGAACCGCATGGCGATATTTGTGCTCACTAGGTACCGCTGTCGATCGAACTCGTCGACGCTCATGCCCTTCTTGCTGAGTGCGGCAGCCACCAGCGTACGTCGCGTGGCCTGCATTTCGGCTTGGGCCTGCACGGTTTTGTTGCGCACCTGGGCCAACTGTGCACCGCTGGAGTCGAGCACGACGGCAATTGCCAGCTGCGCCTCGGCTAGCGTGCGAAGTTCAGCGACTGTAAGACGGGGCGACGCGGCAGGAGGGGTGGCCGACGCCGGCGGCTGCTGCGCCGAAAGGGGACTGGCCAGCCACAGAGTTAACAGCGCGGCGGTTGCAACGCGGACGGGAAACGCCATGACAGGAGACGGGAGGGAGTGAACAGCGACCCACTACTGGCAGTACGTCGCGCCCCGGGCAAAACGTTGCACGACTGCGGACGGCTCTCCGTACACTCGTTGCCCGAGCCCCAGAATGCAAATCCGCTGACATTTCCCGAAAGACTGGCGCACCGCGCACCGTATGCGCAACGTCTACCGGTTCCATTTCCCAGACTACCCACCAGGAGAACCCGCCAATGACGTCCCGCCACTCGATTCGCGTCCTCACTTCGTTGAGGACTGTGGTCGCTGGCCTTGCCACGGCACTCGTCGTTGCTCCGTTGAGCGCACAGGGTACGCCGCCCGCCGCGGCTGGTCGCAACATGGGCGGAGGCAACTGCGCCGACAATCCGTACAATTGCGCCGATGCCGTGAATCCGGTTCCGTCGCCCAATACCGTGTGGCTGGAAGAAATGACGTGGATGGACGTGCGCGATGCGATGAAGGCGGGCAAGACCACCGTACTGATCGCCACCGGCGGCATTGAGCCGAACGGACCGTGGATTGCGCTTGGCAAACACAACTTCGTTCTGCATCAGAACTGCGAAGCGATCGCACGCAAGATGGGGAACGCGCTCTGTGCGCCGATCGTGAAATTCGTGCCGGAAGGCGGTGTGGAGCCGCCAACAAGCCACATGACATCGCCGGGAACGCTGAGCATGCGCCAAAGCACGTTCAACGCCATACTCACTGACCTGGTGACAAGTCTCAAGGCGCATGGGTTCACGCAGGTGTTTCTGATTGGCGACAGCGGTGGCAATCAGAGCGGTCAGCGTTTCGTGGCCGACTCGTTGAACAAGTTGTGGGGCGGCGCGCCACTGGTCGCACATATTCAGGAGTACTACGACTACGCGGGCGTGGCGGCGTACATGAAGGACAAGGGCATCGTGGAAGGCACTTCCGACGGATTGCACGACGATCCGGTTATTGCACTCAACATTTTCGCCGATGATCCGAAGGCGATCCGGCTGGACGAGCGCATCAAGGCGGGCAAGGCGTCGATCAATGGCGTGTCGTTGGCCGACAGGAAGAAGAATGCGGCGCTGGCGAAGCAGATTATTGAATTCCGCGCCACGACAACCGTCGAGGCGATCAACAAGGCGATTGCCAACAAAGGGACGTTGCCGGCCGCGCCGCGCGCCGGACGAGGCGGGTGAGTGGTGCGACCCGCGCCCATGCGTACTCATTCTGCGTTTCGCACAGTGCTGGTGCGAGCGGCGATTCTTCTTGGGCTGGTGCTGCCGGTAGTGGCGAGTGCACAGCCGACGGATCTGACGGCGGCGGCCGATCGCGTGTTTGCCGCGTGGAACAACACGCATGGTCCCGGCTGCGCCGTTGGTGTGGCCCGGGGTGGGCGCACGTTGCTCACGCGCGGCTACGGCATGGCTGATTTGGCGGGTGAACGGCCCATCACACCGCAGACGATACTCGAATCGGGTTCGGTGGCCAAGCAGTTCACGGCGACGGCGGTGTTGTTG
>JANMRE010000143.1:0-4790 GCA_031370885.1 Gemmatimonadaceae bacterium | reverse complement strand
CTCTCGTTCGAATTCTGATCATGGCCACGACACTGACTGCTGACACGACCGCACAGGAACAACACCTGCGCCACCGCCGCCCCTATGACTCCGTGCTGGAGACCATCGGCTGGACGCCGCTGATTCGCCTGTCACGCGTGTCTAAAGGGATTCGCACGCCGGTGTATGGGAAAGCTGATTTCTTCAATCCGGGCGGCAGTGTGAAGGATCGCATCGGGATGCCTATGATCGAAGCGCATGAACGCGCGGGGACGCTCAAGCCGGGCGGCATTATTGTGGAGGCCACCAGCGGCAATACCGGCGTAGGACTGGCAATCGCGGCGGCGCTCAAGGGCTACAAGTGCATCTTCACGATGCCCGACAAGATGTCGCAGGAGAAAGTGCGACTGCTCAAGGCGTTCGGGGCCGAAGTGATCATTACGCCAACGTCGGTGCCGCCCGATCATCCGCAGCATTACGTGCAAATGGCCAAGCGCATCGTGCGCGAGACCCCCGGAGCCGTACTGGCGGGCCAGTTTGAGAATCCGGCCAATCCAGAAGCACATGTGGCCACGACAGGTCCGGAGCTATGGGAGCAGTCCGAAGGTCGCATCACGCACTTCGTGGCATCGGCCGGCACCGGTGGCACGATCTCCGGGGTGGGTCGTTATCTCAAATCGAAGAACCCCAACATCGAAATCATTGCGGCTGACCCTCAGGGTTCGGTGCTGGCTGAATTGTGGCGCACGAATGGCGAGGGACATCCCACCGGCGCGCCGTTCAAGGTGGAAGGCGTTGGACAGGATTGTGTACCGCTCACTCTCGACATGAGTGTGATTGACGAGTTCATCACGGTGAGCGACAAGGACGCCTTTGCGATGGCGCGACGTCTGACCCGCGAAGAAGGCGTTTTTGTGGGAGGGTCGGCGGGCCTCATCGCGCATGCCGCGCTCACGGTCGCGCGCCGGCTCAATGATCCGGACGCGTTTGTGGTGACGTTTCTTTGCGATACGGGCGAGCGGTACTTGAGCAAGGTGTTCAACGACGAGTGGATGCGTGAGAATCAAATGCTCGATGCGGTGCCAACCAGTATCGAAGCGGTGCTGGGGCACAAGGATGGGAGCGCGCCGGCGATTGTGAGTGTGGCGCCCGGTGCGACGGTGCGTCAGGCCATTCGCCTCATGGTGCTGCACAACGTGTCGCAGGCGCCGGTGATGGACGGCACGGTGTGCATTGGCAGCGTGGCGGAATCGCAGCTGACGTCGAAGTCATTGGCCGATCCAAAGGTGTTGGATCTGACGGTGAGTGATGTGATGGATCAGCCGTTTCCGACGGTGGAGAGCGATCAGCCGGTGGAGAGTGTGGCCAAGCTGTTGTCGAAGAGCAACCGGGCGGTGCTGATGAAGAAAAATGGTGTGGTGCAGGGGATCGTGACACGGTTTGACGTGCTTGAGTATTTGATGCACCGTTAGAATTCCCCAATGAACATCACCGTATTGTTGGGTGGAGTATCGGCGGAACGCGATGTGTCGCTGTCGTCGGGACTGCGCATTGCGGTTGGTTTGCGAGATAGGGGGCACACCGTAACGTGTCTCGATCCGGCCGAGGGTGTGCTGTCGCGCGCGACGGAAGCGCGGCTGCTGGCGAGTGGCGTGGGCAGTGCGCCGCCCACGCTGGAAGCGTTGGCGGGTTTGGGATCCAGGTCGCTGTCGCCTTCGTTGGCCGCGTTACCGGAGGTGACCAGCGCCGATTGCGTGTTCATTGCGTTGCACGGTGGCCAGGGAGAAGACGGCACGGTGCAAGCGTTGCTGGATATGGCTGGGGTGCGATACACCGGCAGCCGCCATCTGGCGAGCGCACTGGCGATGGACAAGCATCTCACGAAGGTGCTGCTGCGCGCGGCGGGTGTGGCGACGGCGCCTTGGATCATGGCTCCACCGCTGGGCACGGGAACGGTGGACGCGGCCGAGGTGGGTCGGCAGCTGGACTGGCCGGTGGTGGTAAAGCCGTCGAAACAGGGCAGCACCGTGGGATTGTCGATCGTGCGCGAGCCCAGCGAGTTACAGCCAGCGATCGCCGAGGCGTTCCGGTACGACGACGAGGTGATGATTGAGCGATTCGTGCCGGGGCGGGAGCTGACGGTTGGCATTTTGGGGGACGAGGTCCTCCCCACGATCGAGATCAAACCGGTGAAAGAGCTGTACGATTATGAGTGCAAATACACGCCGGGAATGGCAGAGGAGTTCGTTGCCGAACTGACGCCAGAGATCCAATCCAAGTTGGCGGACCAGGCTCGGCGGACGTTTTAGGCCCTAAAACTGCGCGGGGAAGCGCCCCTTGACATCCGGTTGGACCCCTCCGGGCAGCCGTGGTGTTTGGAAGCCAACACGTTGCCGGGAATGACGCCGACCAGTCTGATCCCGCAGGCCGCGGCGGCCGCTGGCGTCTTGTTTCCGGAGTTGTGCGAGCGCATCGTCCTATTGGCGCTCGGCTAGCAAATCCATTTTCAGTTGCGCACCGTTTCGACCGGTACCATCCCCGCCATGGCTACAGCCACCTACGATGAATTTGAGAGTTCGCCGCGTCCTTCGGCCGTTTACTGGCTGATCGGGCTGTGCGTAGGCGTGTTCTTCGTTCAGAGCACGTTGGTTGGCGATACGAACATGGCCAACGCGCTCGGCTATTCACCGGGAGATCTGGCGGCGCGTTCGTTGTGGACCGTGGGGACGTACATGTTCGTGCACGGCGGCTTGATGCACCTTGCACTCAACATGTGGACGTTGTGGTTGTTTGGACCGCGCGTTGAACGCGCGTGGGGTGCCAGCACTTTCACATGGTTCTATCTGTGGTGCGGATTGGGTGGATGGGCCGCGCACTACATGTTCCAGCAGCAGGGTGGCACGTTGATCGGTGCATCGGCGGCGATTCTGGGTGTGGCGGTTGCCTACGCGTCGCGGTGGCCTGATGACGAGGTGTTTCTGTTTGGTGTGTTGCCGATGAAGGTGCGCTGGCTGGTGGCGTTCATGGCGGCGATGAACGTTGTAATGGCGATCGTCGATCAAGGCAGCATTGGTGGTACCGCGTACGCGGCGCACTTTGGCGGCATGGCGGCCGGATGGATTTACCTGCGTGCGCCAAGCACGCAGAGTCTCGATCGGTTCCGTCGTCGTATCGAGCCGGCGGCCGATTATGGTGACGAGAGCCCACGACCGGTGCCCAAGAGCTCGTCGCGTCCGCGGGAGCGTGATTCGGACGACATCGTAGCGCAGAGCAAGGCAGCGGTGTCGCGCACGCGGCCGGTGGCGACGCCGCGTATCGCACCGGTAGCAGTGGCGGAGAAGCCCTCAACGGCGTTGGATGCGGTGCTGGACAAGATCGCGTCGGACGGGATGGGGAGCCTCACGGTGGCGGAGAAGCTGCTGTTGGACGAATGGTCGAGGAAACTGCGGGAAAGCAACCGTGGTTGACAACTGCGGGAGAGCAACCGCGGTTGAGGTGTTACAACTGCAGTTGAGGTACCCCAACTGCAGTTGAGGTACACCAACTGCAGTTGATATACCCAAACTGCCGCTGCAGTTTGCAGTTATGCCCAAACCTGAATTGCTTGAGTCGTTTCCGAATCCTTATGCGGATCGGAGTTACGAGATTTTCATGGAGACCACGGAGTTCACGTCATTGTGCCCCTTGGGTGGCATCGAGACGGACGCGGCGGATCTCAAGTTGCTGGAAGGAGGCGCGCCGGATTTCGCCACCATTCGCATCACGTATTCACCGGCCGCGACGTGCCTTGAGCTGAAGAGTCTCAAGCACTATCTGTGGAGCTTCCGCAACGACGGCATTTTCTACGAGCGCGCGGTGAATCGCATTCTCGACGATCTGGTGGCGGCGTGCACACCGAAGTCGATGACGGTGGTGGGAGATTTCAATGTGCGTGGTGGACTCAAGAGCATCATCACGGCGAGCTGGACGCCGGCGTTGTGATGACGCAGCGACGCGATGCAGAACGATCTGCGCGTCGTAGTGGGCGCGGAAACGGTCTCGGTCCTGGTGAATTGGTGGAAGCGGCACGTGCGCTGCGCCCGACGGTGGCGCCAAAGGGGTTGGCGGCGGGGCGGGGGTGGTTATCTTGGGAGTCTGGTTCCGGGGGCGACCCTTGGGCTTGGAACGGCTAGGTAGCTCAGTTGGTAGAGCAGCGGACTGAAAATCCGCGTGTCGGGGGTTCAATTCCCTCCCTAGCCACTGCACAACAACACACTGCACATCAACAACTTGCCGAACGCGGACCCGAACCTTTGTTCGGGTCCGTTTTCAATTTGCGGTGTTGGCGTCGTGCATCGCTGGAAATTCTCCCGCTACCAGTCCCGCGACCAAGTCCAGAAGTCCCACCGCTTCCCAGCAGCGATTGCGCTTGCCCTCCGACAGCGGCACGAGCACGCCCACGTCCACCAGCTGTTCAATGCCTTCGTAGATGCGCCCACGGGCGCGCAATGTGATTGCCGCGGCAACAGGTGCAGAGATCATGGGGTGCGCGGGCAAGTGATCAATGATCAACCACGCCGCAGCGTCGGCTCGCGGACTATGTCGTGATGCGCGCAACGTTGCGCGCCAGCCCCCTTGCAACATGCGCACGGCGTCCATGTACGCGCGCGCGATGCGCGTAGCCTTGAGAGAGGCGACAGCGACGTGCTCGATCCAGTCGTTGACGGCATCGCCGCGAAACTTTGTCAGTCCGGCGATGTAGCGATCCTTGGCCCCTGCGAAGATGACGCTGAGGGGCGGGGTTTGAGCATTTCTCGATGGTAGTGCTATTT
>JANMRE010000205.1:0-8428 GCA_031370885.1 Gemmatimonadaceae bacterium | reverse complement strand
ACGCCATCTCGTTGGAGTTCACATACAGCAGGCCGGTGGCGGGGTCAAACGCCGGCCCGCCCCATTCGCCGCCACCGTCAACACCGGGAAAAATGATTGTTCCCTTGGTGTTGGGCGCGTCGAACGGATTGGTGGTCTTGTATTGATTGAACGTTTTGAGCGCGGCGGCGTGCGCCGCCGGTGTGCGTGTGGTGAGATCGTGCTTCGTGAGTTGCTGCCGAGCAAACGGCGCAGGTATGGTCGGAAAGAGCTGCGTTGCTGACGGTTGCTCGCCGTCCAGCGCGACTTGGGGCATGCGCCGTTCTTCCAACGGAAACATCGGCGTCCCCTTGTCGCGATCAAAGAGCCACACATGTCCCGTCTTGGTAATCTGCGCCACGGCATCCACCGGTTTCCCATCGCGCGTCACCGTCACAAGCGCAGGAGCAGCGGGTAGATCGCGATCCCAGAGGTCGTGCTTGAGCACCTGATAGTGCCAGATGCGCTGGCCCGTGCGCGCATCGAGCGCCAGCACGCTGTTGGCGAACAGGTTGTCGCCCAACCGGTTGGCACCGTAAAAATCGTACGAGGCCGATCCGGTTGCGGCGAACACCATCGCCCGCTTCGTATCGATAGTGACACCGGCCCACGCATTCGCACCACCGGCAATTTTCCAGGTGTCGGCAGGCCACGTGTCGTGGCCAAACTCGCCGGGATGCGGGATGGTATGAAAACTCCAGCGCAACGCGCCGGTGGTGATATCGTACGCGCGAATATCGCCTGGCGCACTGGGTAACTGTTCGGGCACCGAACTGCCAATGATGAGCAGATTCTCGAACACCACACCCGGTGTGCTGGCACTCACCGAAAGCCCTTCCACCGGGCGGTCGAGTCCGGCGCGCAGGTCCACCCACCCGTTGGTGCCGAACGACGGAATTGGCTTGCCCGTCACGCGGTCGAGTGCGTACAGGCGGTAGCGATAGTTGAAGATCACGCGATCGCCGGTGACGACCACACCGCGATGGCGAATACGCGACAACGGTGCCGCCCCGTTGTTCGGGTCGAAGCGCCACAGTTCTTTGCCCGTGGCGGCATCGAGCGCAAACACCTGCAACTTGGGTGTTGTGGCATACAGCACGCCGTCAATCACAATCGGGTTGGCCTGCATTTCCGATCCATTAAACTCGTCGTGTGTCTGGTAGGTCCAGGCGACTTTCAGACGCGACACATTGGCTGGTGTGATCTGTCCCAGCGTGCTGTAATGCGTGTTGTCGGAGTTTCCGCCGTACACGGGCCAGTCTACGGACCTGGACTGTGAGGCAAGAGGCGCGGCCGCGGCGGTGATGCACGCGGACAGTATCACAGCGAGGAAACGGCTTGCAGGCATTGGGGGAGATGACGGGAACAGTGGGCGACCGGACAGCAAGTCCGGCGCGATTGGTCCCATTAATGTTGCGCCTGCGCGTCGTCAGCGCGAGTCTAAGGGCGCCCGTGTGCTCCGGCGATCCCGTACCCAGTTCCCTTCACATACTGGTGAATCCATGCAACGCCATCTGCTCCTCGCCACAGTCTTGATCATGTTGCTGGCGCCTGGGCCAGTGCTGCACGCTCAGAACGCTGCCGATCGCGACGGGGTACGACGGGCTGTGCTCGACTACGTGGAAGGATTCTACGAGGGCGACACGGCGAAGCTGGTGCGCAGTGTTCGTCCCGACGTGGTGAAGTACGGCTATTACATCCCGAAGGGAAAGACTGCGTACGCGGGTGAGGCCATGCCGTGGAGTGAATTCATGTCGTATGCCAATCAGGTGAAGAAAAGCGGAAAGCCCACGCCGCCAACTTCGCCCAAGATCATCACGATCCTCGATGTTGCCGATCAAACGGCCAGTGCGAAACTGACGGCGTGGTGGGGCATCGACTATCTGCATCTGGCCAGGTTTGACGGCGTCTGGAAGATCACCCAGGTGCTGTGGCAGTCACCACAGCCGAGCGCGAAGAGTCCGTAGCGCTGGCGCCTGTGAAAGGCACGTGCAAACCCCGGCTCCGAGTATGGGCATTGTCATCGCGGCCACCGGCGCATATCGCGCCTCGGCGTTTCTCCTATTGCTTGGCGACCGTGAAGGTTCCCGACCGTCCGCTAGACGCACTCCACGGCCCAGTGAGACGCAGTTTGTCGAGGGGTGCGAGGTGTCGGGCGCTGGGAGTTCGATTGGATTCAAGGGGTCTGACCCACCACACGCGGCAACCGCTGCGTTCGCCGAGAGCATCACCGACGCGAGCACCGTCCAGCGTCGCACCTGACGTTGGCGGGCGAGGCGGTTGGTGCGGATATTGAACGTCACGCTAACCTCCGTGTTACCGCAACCAGTAGCGGCGGACCAAGGCGGCCCGGTCGCGACTCGTAGTCAATCGTGTGCCCACCTCAGCGCGTTGGCGACCAGCTTGCCCGATAGGCCCCGAAGATTACGCCCCCACCGCATCGGCCGCCACCCTCCATCATCCAATATGTTTTTTCATCGTCGTTAATCGTCGTTATCCTTTCATCCGTTTCAGGGAAGATGAATCTCTCGATCTGATTTCTGCGCTGTTTTCATGTTGACTCCGGCAATTTCCGGCTCGCCAACTACCGATATCCCGCCGCCTGCAATTCAAACAGCTCCGCGTACCGCCCACTCTGCGCCAGCAGTTCCTCGTGCGTGCCGCTGGCCTCCACCGTGCCATTCGCCAGCACCAGAATGCGATCGGCCATGCGCACGCTCGAGAACCGATGCGAGATCAGCACGCTGGTTTTTCCCGTGCTCAATTCCTTGAACCGCTTGAACACTTCGAATTCGGCACGGGCATCCAATGCCGCTGTGGGTTCGTCAAGAATGAGCAATTGCGCATCGCGCATGTAGGCACGCGCGATGGCAATTTTCTGCCACTCGCCGCCGGACAGATCAACGCCGGTGCGAAATCGCTTGCCGATAGGCTGGTTGTACTGCAGTGGCAACCGCTCGATCACCTCGTCAGCAAGACTCCGCTGCGCCGCCGCCTCCACACGCGCCATGTCGTCACGCGCCTCAATGCGACCCACTGCGATATTCTCCGCCGCCGTGAGACTGTAGCGCACGAAGTCCTGAAAGATCACGCCGATGTTCGCCCGCAGATCGTCGAGATCGTACTCACGCAGGTCGTGTCCATCCATCAGGATGCGCCCCTCGTTGGGGTCATACAAACGCGCCAGCAGTTTCACCAACGTGGTTTTGCCCGCGCCATTCTCGCCCACCAATGCCAGCGTTTCGCCGGCCCGCAGCGTGAACATCAGGTTGCGCACCGCCCAGTTGTCGGCACCAGGATATCGAAACCCGACGTTGTCGAACGTGAAACCCTGTGCAAACGGGCGCGGCACGGGTCGCGCGTTGGGCGGCGAGTGGATGGACGATTGGATCGTGAAAAATGAGAACAGGTCGTCCAGATACAGCGCCTGGCTGGCGGTGTACGAAAAGCCCACCAGCAACGACTCAAGCAGCCCACTCAACCGACGAAATGATCCGGCGAGAAAGGTAAGATCGCCAATGGTGAATTGTCCGTTGAGCGTGCGCCAGGTAATGAACGCATACGCGGCGTAATAGCCACTGGTGCCCACGGCGGTGAGCAAGCCCATCCACCCGGCACGCTGACGCGCCAAACGACGATTCACTCTGAAGAATTCAGTGGACAGCGTGCGAAAACGGTCGATCAGAAATCCATTCAGACCGAAGATTTTCACTTCTTTGGCCGTATCGACACTGGCCCCGGTTTGCCGCAAGTATTCGAGTTGTCGGCGTTCCTGCGAGCGCGACCACTGCAGCGCGTAGTCGCGACCATTGAAATGCGCTTCGCCAAGGAACGCCGGCACCAGCGCCACGAACAGCAGCAGAATCAACCACGGCGCATACGCCGCGAGACCGGCACCAAAACTCAGTATGGTGATCATGTTCTGCACCTGCCCAAACACCTGACCCATCACACCCAGTCCGGACGACGCCTGCGATCGCGCGCGCTCCAACCGATCCTGCAATTCGCTGTCTTCGAACTGCTCAAGATCGAGTGTTGCCGCGTGCTCCATGAGTCGCACACTGGTGGCGATGGAGAACTGCGCGCCCAACATCATATCCAGCAGCGAACCGGCGCGTCCCGCCAGATCGGACAGGATGGCCAGGGCGAACTCCGCGCCGATAAGCCACAGGGCACGGTCGAGCAGACCAGAGGCCAGCCAGTCGGCAAGCGTGGCGGGCGCATTCGCCAACGCTGCTTTCGCAATAACTTCGTCGATGATCAACTTGCCGATGTACAGCGTGATCACCGGCAGCATCGCGCGCACAAGCCGCAGCAGCATCGTGCCCATCGTGAGCAAGCGATCGGTTCGCCACACAAGGCGAAACAGCGGCAAGACATGCCGCATAGCGCCAAAGCGCTCTCGGACGGATTTCAGTTGGGGGGGTGGGACGAGGCGGGGCATGGGGTACGGTAGCGAGCGAACGCGGGTGGAGTTTTAAGACGGGAGAAGGAAGACGGGAGACGGGAGACGTCCCGCCGGACGGCGTCGACTCATGACGGCATCGACCCACAATGTCCCCGGCGCAATGTCTTCCGTCTCCATTCTCCCGTTTCCCGTCTCAAAACTCCGCCTCACCCTGCTCGACGCCTCGCCGTGATCACCACCCCTATCTCATCCAGTCTCGGATTCACGAAATCCAGACGCACCCGTCCGTCGGGCATGGTGGTGACCGTGGCTGGCACTGTACTGTTGGTGAGTACCCAACCGGCCGGCAACACCACTGCATTGGCTGGTCGCCCGAAACTGCGATCCCACACCAGTTCATCGTTCACCACGCGATACCGTACGGCGTCGGTATAGGTCTCCGACATGCGCAAGCGTGTCGATGCACCCTTCGCCACCGGCGGGTAGCGAAACACCACAGCTTCTGTGGTGGGCGTGACATCGGTTGCCCCCACATTGGCCTTGGTTATGGCGTCGCCTTTCAGCACCTCGAACGCCAGCGACTCGCCGGTATCGAGATTGCGCGCCGACGGCTTCGATACCGCGCTGCCAGCGCGCACCACATTCACGTAGTAGCTCATGCCGGCGCGCGTTTCGGTGTAGTCGTGATACAGGTCGAACGCGTTCGTTTCCGGTTGCTGCAGGAAGTACACGATCTCGCGCGTTTGAATGGCGCGTTCCTGCAACCGCGCAGCAAGGCTGGAGGTGGCTACCGCCATGCCCGCCAACGGGCGCGCGCGCACGATCAGCGGCGCCTCGGCCGGTGTCGTGTTCCAGAAACTGATGGCAATGCGGCCGTCGGCCTCCTGCAGCACCTGCGAGGGATAGTTGCACGACACCAACTCGTAGCCCTTGGGCAGCACCACCGCGTTGCGCTTGATGCCAAGTGAGCGATTGAACACGATGGCATCACCGTCAACGAAATAACTCTTCGCGTCTTCGTACGTTTTGTCGATCAATACGCGCGCTTCGCCACCGTCAGCAGGAACCGGATGCGCCAGCGTCACGCGAATGTACTGCTGCGTACTGTCCGACACGCGAACCCCACCAACGCGTGCCACCGCTGCACCCACCACTTCAAATACCAGCGGCTTCCCTGTCGCACGATCGCGTACCGATTCGTCGGTGGCGATGCTGCCGGCGCGAATCGCATTGAAGAAGTGCGTCGCACCAGGGGTGGTGGCAGTGACGTCGTAGAGAATCCGGAACTTGCCCGTGCCCGGTGCCAGCAGTTCGTAGCGAGAGTAGTCGTCCGCCTGAGTCTGGCGCAGCGGCGTGGCGGCGCTCTGTCCCAGCGCCAAGGGGGCGTGGCCGAGGGCCACGCAGCAGGTCAGTCCGATAAGGAGAGGTTTCATGACTCTATGTTGCACGCCGGGCGGTATACTTCAAGTGCGTTTATGGGTTGCGGACCGCTCTGGGCGGCGCGATGCCGACAAAATTTGAGGAATCAGTGGCCACACGTCGCATGTCCCCCGCGATCTTGATCGCGTTCGTTGCCCTGCTGGCGCTGGTAATCATTCCCATGTCCACCGGACTCCTCGTAGACCTGTGGTGGTTTCGGGAGCTTGGCTTCGAAGTGCTGTTCACCCGCACGCTGCTCAGCCGCGTCCTGCTGTTTGTTTCGGTGGCGGTGATCGCCGGCGGCCTGATCCATCTCAACTTGACGCTGGCCCAGCGCGGCGTGGTTCCTGATTCGGTGGGGATTCGACTGCGCACGGGTCAGGGCGACGTGACGATTGACGTGGGCTCGCGGCTCCGCAAGCTCGCCCGACCGGTGGCCATCGCCGTGGGTGTGTTTGTCGGACTCGGCGCGAGCGCGCTCTGGGACGTGGTGCTCCTGGCGGTTAATCAGACCGCGTTCGGTACCACTGATCCGATTTTTGGACGCGACATCGCGTTCTACGTGTTCACCATACCAGCGCTCTCGGCCGTCCTCGGCGTGTTGGCCAGTCTGGCGGTTATCTCGCTCGTGATGACCGCTGCGGTGTACTTCGTGCGCGGCGATATCGTCGTGCTTCCCCAGCGACTGCGCATCGAACCATCGGCCGCTCTCCATCTGTCCATTGTGCTGGCCGTGTTGTTTGTGATCTGGGCGCTGCAGCTCTGGTTTGTGGACACGGCCAATCTGTTGTTCTCCAACACAGGTCCGCTGGTGGGCGCGAGCTACACCGACATGCACGCCACGCTTCCGGCGCTTCGTGTCGCGGCGATCACGGCCATGCTCGCGGCAATCGTGGTGGTGATGGGCGGCGTCCGTCGTCGCCTTGGCATGTACGCCGGGCTGGCGATTGCCGCGTATGGTGGTGTGTCGGTGGTGGGACGATTCCTGGTGCCGGCGGTGATGCAGAAGTTTGTGGTCGCGCCCACCGAACTCACCCGGGAAGAACCGTATCTCGCGCATCATCTGCAGGCGACACGACGCGCGTGGGGTATTGACCAGGTTGAGGTGCGCGATATTGGTGCGGAAGCCAACCTGACTCTGGAAAGCCTGCGCGCCAATGCCCCCACGATCGACAACGTGCGACTCTGGGATCGCGAGCCCCTGCTGCGGACGTTCAGTCAGATCCAGGAGATTCGCACGTATTACGACTTTGTGTCGGTGGACGACGATCGGTATTGGATTGACGGACGCTACCGTCAGGTGTTGCTGGCACCACGCGAGCTCAACACGGAAAATCTGCCAACGCGGACGTTCATCAACGAGCATCTGACGTTTACCCACGGCATGGGTCTGACACTCAGCCCGGTGAATCAGGTCACCACGGAAGGGTTGCCGGTGCTGTTCGTGAAGGATCTCCCCCCCTCCACAACCGGATCGCTCCGCGTGACCCGTCCGCAGATCTACTTCGGCGAGCTCACTAACCAATTTGTGTTCGTGAATACGCTGCAGAAAGAGTTCGATTATCCGGCTGGCGATCAGAATATCTATCGCACGTACGATGGCAAGGGCGGTGTTCCGGTGGGCGGTTTGCTGCGGCGATTGATTTTCGCCGCACAGTTCGGTCAGTCCAAGATTCTGCTGTCGGGTGATATCGGTGCCGACAGCCGCATTCTCTACAACCGCAACATCGTCGAACGGGCGCAGAAGGCATTTCCCTTTCTCAAGTTCGACCGCGATCCGTATATGGTGATTGCCGAGAACGGCTCGCTGCAATGGATCCTCGATGCCTACACGGTGTCGGGTCGCTATCCGTATGCCTATCGCGCTGCCGACGGCACCACGTATATGCGCAACAGCGTCAAGATCATTATAGACGCGCATGATGGCACGGTGACGCCCTACGTGTCGGACGCGAACGACCCGCTCATCACCACATGGGCCAAAGTCTTTCCGGGCGTGTTTCAGCCGTTGGACAAGATGCCTCCGGCGATGCGTGCGCACCTGCGCTATCCGGACGACCTGTTTCGTGCACAAACCGCGCGCTATGTCACGTATCACATGAACACTCCCGCCACGTTCTACAATCGCGAGGACGAGTGGCAGATTCCGGTGGTGACGCGCGGCGACCAGGCAGTGCCATTCATGCGGCACATCGTGATGCGCCTGCCCGATGAAAAGGATGCCGAGTTCATTTACATGGCGCCGTTCACCCCTCGGGGAAAGGACAACCTGGCGGCGTGGATGGTGGCGCGGAACGATGGCGCGAGCTACGGCAAGCTGCGGGTATATCGATTCCCGCGACAGAGTCTTGTGTTCGGCCCGCGCCAGATCGAGAATCGCATCAATCAGGATACCGACATTTCACAACAGGTGTCGCTCTGGGATCAGCGTGGTTCGCAGGTGATTCGCGGCGATCTGCTGGTGATTCCGATCGACAAAGCCCTGTTGTATGTGCAGCCGATGTATCTGCAGGCCGAGGGCGGTCAGATCCCGGAACTCAAGCGCGTGGTGGTGGCCTATCAGAATCAGGTGATCATGCGCGA
>JANMRE010000179.1:0-6948 GCA_031370885.1 Gemmatimonadaceae bacterium | reverse complement strand
CTTACACCGCCCTCCACGAATTCAGACGCCGATTCTGAGCAAAATCAGCTCACTCTCCTCTGAAAAACGTTGGGACACTACTGACTCAAAGTGAAACAGTCTCCGGTGAACGCGGGGCGGTTCACTCGGAGGCACCCGCGCCGCGCGGCGCTCACCGAAATACAGGGTCACGTCAAAGCAGCTCCTTCCGATCTACACAACACGAGCCAGCTCCGCTCGAAGGCTCGCAAGAATCCTTCCATCAGGCGGAGTTGACTGCATAAGCTCATCGATCGTCCAAACATCCGCCGGAGAAATGAAGCTAGCGTCGAGAGCGACGTCGGCCTCAAGCACCCACCGCAATCTTTCCGCGAGTGATTGAACCGATCGATGAAGAAGCAAATCTGCGTCAGCTACTTCGTGCGGCGAACGGAATCTGGCCTCAGACAAAAACTCCTCGAGAACGCCAACTCCCATGGCAAGTAGATTCTTGCGTGTCGGGGGGATCGGTCCGTGCTGGTGCATCGTGCTCAAGGAGATCCGGTTGGCTGACCACCGCTCACTCTTGCGTCCAACAACGCCATTCTTGACTCCTAGCGAATGGGGTTAACTACAAGCGACGTGAAGATTGCCTTGAGGACGCCAACTTCATCGGCGTCCGCTGACGAAGCAAGATAGCTTATCCACGTACTATCATTCAACTTCGCGTAGCCTAGGACATACTGCAGTAGTCCTCTTTCCGGCGTCATCGCACTTACGTGAATGAGGCCACCCCGTTGCGTGCTGCTGAGCGAGGTTCGACACTCGGAAGTGGCGAGCACTTTCGAATTCTTGAGCAACTGTACGTCCGGATAGCCCTCATCGGAGGTGTAGTTAGATATACACCTGCGTGCGCTTGCCAAAGCCGGCTGCGGGCTTCCCACTAACTCGGGCAACGAGCCTTGTCGATTCACCCGTCACAGACTCACTCATCGCGGGGAGTGGTTCTGAAGTCCACGCTGCGGGAATGGCGATGAATCCGCCAACGCGGGCGTCTGCTGCAATTGAGGCCCGCTTGCCAAGAGCATCTGTTACCGTTGCGGATGTGCAAACTCGCACATTCTCGTCGAGCAAACGCAACCTGTCCCGCTTGGATGCGCTGTCCTCCCCGAGGAGGCGGACAACGGAGTCTGCGCGGGCGTCGTGCTGGCGCTTAACGAAGGTTGGCTGTGGGCGTTTCGGTTGTTGGGCTTCAAGACTCTGAACGAACAACACAACGCCGATGAGGAGAATACGCATGTTTGGTCTTTGATTCTGAGGATGAGGAGAATGTGGATCGTGAAATGACTCTGCTTCGAATGATAGACCGGCTTCGTCAGATTCCAGTGTTTGCCACGGCTGCGATGAACCCCGCTTCGCAGACCATTTTTCCGGTTGTCGGGTACTGGAGGCCGCCACTATTCTATTGGCCGGTGTAGGCACCTATCAGAACGCCGGCGGCACGGTAGCGGCTCGCGAGAGTCATGGTCCAATACTCGTAGCCGGGTGCACTTACGTTTATCGTCACAAAGTTCACCTGCGTCGGACAATTCTGCCACGCAGTCTTATTGATTGCCGCCGCGACGATAAGGCAGGGTTGCCAGAAAGACGAAATGCAACCAATGCCGTCTGCTGCGCCCCATTCCCCAAAGCCACTTCCGCAACCCGACGCTGTACCATTGTGACAGGAGGAGAATCCGCCGAGACTGCCATACTCTGTGCCATTAATGAGTCCACCTGCCGTTGTCCCATCGAAACACGAAATGCTGGGATCTGTCCAGCACGCGTCACCGAATGCGACCAGTCGCCGGGGTGTGGTTGGTATCGCGCCGGCCGGGTCAGCCTTCGGTTGTGTTGGGGATTCATGGCAGCCGGTCAAGAACAGTGCGGCGGTCAGAACAATGACCTTTCGAAACTTCTAGAGAGGAGACATCGAATGGTCTCTCACGGCCTTGGCGAACTTGGAGCGCTGCATCGGCGAAACACGGCAAGGGCCTTAAGTAAATGCTGCATGCTGTTTTCTCCATCGAGGGTGGTTGACGAAGCGACGTTTCAAGGACACCGGCACACCACGCGTCGAGTCCTCACGTTGAGAGGCGTCATGCGTGCTCCAGTCTATAGCCCGCTTCTCACCGCGCTATCACTCCAAACGCTGTTATTTCACAGGAACAACGCCCACGTCTGCAATGCCATCGCCCGCGCCCGGACGGGTCCGCGCGCGCTCACGTCGGTCCATGTTCGCGCCGTTGATCGCTTTACGAGATCGTAATAGGTTGACGTTGACAGTCCGCGATGCAGCACCCAGCCTCCCAGCTTGTCGTCGGCTGACGAAAATCGGTCGACCAATTGCACGATATAGCACCAATTTCTGAACATCATGAATGGGGGAAGGCGGCGTTTTCACGAGCAGGTGCTGAAGCTCTGCCTTGTCGCGAAGCCCCAACGCGTGCGACGCCACCGTGATCGTCAGACCCAACTCGCACTCGGCAAAGAGCGGCAACACGTCCCGGCCGCGATCCAGGACCGACTCCCACGCCCGATTCACCGCTCCCGGCGACATTCCACCCGCCGAGTCACGGTCGGTGTGGTGGTCATGCTCTTCGTCACTCACGAGGCACCGCCACGTTGCACGCAGTGACGGTGCCCACCGCGAAGAACGGCCGCGCTAGTTGGCGCGGCGCTCCGCGCGCGTCTCTCCCCTGTCCATCGATCGAGCAGAATATTCGCGGCTGAACAACGCTGGCCTGAAGCGGTCGTGTCGACCGCTCCATTCCTGCCGCTTCCCCGACTCAGGTGGGGGAGTTTGACCCGGCCACCGCTGGGGGAATTTGGGGTGGCCACCGGGGTCCGACCACCGCCTGACCAACGGTGACGTGGTAATTCCGGACGCTTAGTGCGCCAGGATAAACCGGCGCGGAGTCGTGAATGAAAGAGTCACACAGGAAAGGTCTAGCCAACCATCCTGACCCCGAGTCATGCGGGGCCAGCCGTGAGGCTGCTCTCGAAGCGTTGACAGGGGCACATGCAGGCCGGGTATTGAGCTGCGAAATCAGGATCTCATCAGGGTGCCCACGGTGTTAAGCGACCGGAAGGCCATATTCTGGACGGCGAGAGGGCGAGCCGTTCAGGGACCCTGCGCAGTCGGAGACCCCGCGCATGTCTGGAAACTCCGCGCGCGAGAACTGGGAGACCCCAGAGACGCCCGCCACGGAAGTAGTGGCGGGACGGGAGGTGAAGGCCATGCGCCGTAACCCCTCCACGCACGTCCCCGGGGAGTCGGACGGTCGCGTAGTACCGTCGAAGGGCCCGAACAACGGCGCGCTGGTCGCGTTGGCGGAGGGTCTGGAGGGAAGGCGACCGACCAAGGAGAACACCGAACAGCAGGCCCCCGTCCCGGACTCAGCGCCGGACATGGGCGGGCTGCGCAAGCTGCTTGGTGTGCGGACAGTGGCACGGCAGGACAAGCAAGCGCGGTTCACAGCGCTCCTGCATCACGTCACCGTTGAACAGCTCAGGGTTAGCTTCTTCGCGTTGAAGCGGAAGGCGAGCCCGGGGGTGGACGGCGTGACGTGGCAGGCGTACGTGACGACCCTCGACACACGGTTGCAGGACCTGCATGACCGTGTCCATCGCGGGGCGTTCCGGGCGCAACCCTCGAAGCGAGCCTACATCCCCAAGGCCGATGGCCGCCTCCGGCCGCTGGGTATCGCGGCGCTGGAGGATAAAATCGTGCAGCACGCCTTGGTGATGGTACTCAACGAAGTGTACGAGGCAGACTTTCTGGGGTTTTCCTATGGGTTCCGACCGGGTCGCGGCCAGCACGATGCGCTGGACGCGCTCTCGGAAGGGCTGATGGGCAAGCGCGTGAATTGGGTGCTCGACGCAGACATTCGCGGATTCTTCGACACGCTGGACCACGAATGGCTGATGAAGTTTGTCGCGCACCGGATCGCCGACCGTCGGGTGCTTCGGCTCATCCAGCAATGGCTCCGAGCAGGCGTGTCTGAGGATGGCGAGTGGTCGGAGACGAAGGTCGGCACGCCGCAAGGGGCGGTGATCTCACCGCTACTGGCGAACGTCTACCTGCACTACGTCTTTGATCTCTGGGTACAGCAGTGGCGTACGCAGCACGCGACCGGGGATGTGATCGTGGTCAGATATGCGGACGACATTGTGATGGGCTTCCAACATCAGCAGGACGCAGCGCGGTGTATGGCTGCGTGGCAGGCGCGATTGGCACACTTCGGGCTCACACTGCACCCGGACAAAACGCGCCTACTGGAATTCGGTCGGTTCGCGACGACGACGCGGAAGGCGCGGGGCGAGGGCAAGCCGGAGACATTCGACTTCCTCGGATTCACGCATATCTGCGGCAAGACCAGGGCGACGGGCACCTTCTGCGTGCTCCGCAAGACGATGAAGAAACGCCTTCGGGCGAAACTCCACGCGGTGAAGGCGGAGCTTCGCGTGCGTCGGCACGACCCGGTGCCAGAAGTCGGCGCTTGGGTACGACGCGTGGTGCAAGGATACTTCAACTACCACGCCGTGCCTCGCAATCTGGAAAGCCTCGAACAGTTTCGCACGCAAGTGACTCGTATGTGGTTCCGCGCGCTCCGACGTCGGGGTCAGCGGCATCGCATCACGTGGGACCGCTTCTCCCCTGTTGCCGCTCGTTGGCTCCCCCGTGCCCGTATCCTGCACCCTTGGCCCAGCGTGCGATTTGCCGCCAAACATCCGAGGTAGGAGCCGTATGCGGGAATACCGCTCGTACGGATCTGTGCGGGGGGCGCCGGGCAACCGGCGTCTCTACCGCGACCATGACCGACGAGACGAAACCCGCAAGACGCACCGGATAGTCGATACGCTTACCCGCAATCGTCATGGTCGCGATGGCCTGCGCCGAGGATATCATCGCGACGTTTATCGAAACCTCGTGGTCGGCGACGGCCACGACCTTCATCACTACCGGTTCAAAACCCACGCGGCGAACGCGTACACGGTACTCGCCCGCTGGCACACCAACAAATCGAAAGCCCCCCAACGAGTCCGTGCGGGTCTGTCGATCAGTCGGATCAAGCACCACGTCGACGGCTCGCAGCCACAACACGGAATCACCAGCGACATGAACCGTGCCGACAATCGTAGCCGTCTGTGCTTGAGCAGCTCGACTTAAGCCCATGCAGACGGCTGCAATATCGGCGCGGCAAAACGAAAGAAGTCTCATTCGGCATCCATGCCAGAAGGATAGACTCGTTATGAGCGCTGCTCTACTTGCGCCAAATCAGGATCACGGCACACGCGTCATCGAGATACTCCACGGGGATTCGCGTGACACCGCTGTAGACTTCCATGAGTTGAATGGTGGACGGGGTAATGTACCTCACTGCCGTAGGCGCATCCACAACGGCGTCGCCGCGCCTGTTGTAGTTCGTCCATCGAGTGCCGTCCACCCACACATGAACGTTTCTACCAGTGTCGCATCTCGCGAATTCGAAACCGCCATTCCCGATAACGCGAACGCTGGGTATCCGCATCAGCAGGGCGTTCACATCATAGGGAAACAGGCTATCGATCTGCTCTCTCGTGACGAAGTAGCCCGTGCTGCGGCGAATCCGCGTATACGCGTCCGTGAGGCGTACCGGGTAATCGATGCGCTTTCCCGCAATCGTCATGGTCGCGATGGCTTGCGCCGACGACACCATCGCGACGTTTACCGCAACCTCGCGGTCGGCGACGGCCATGACTTTCATCACCACCGCCTCGAAGCCGATCCGACGAACCCGCACGCGGTATTCGCCCGCCGCCACACCGGAGAAACGAAAGGCGCCCAGCGAGTCCGTGCGAGTTCGTCGATCGGTTGGATCAAGCACCACGTCGACGGCCTGCAGCCGCCGCACGGAATCGCCGAAGACGTGCACGGTGCCGACGATCGCGGCCGTCTGCGCCTGAGCAGCACGACCCAGGCCCATGCAGAGAGCAACGATTCCAGCGCCGCAAACCAAATAGCGGATCATTCAGCCTCCATGCCACAATGATAGACTCGTGACGAGCACGGCTCTACTTCCGCCAAATCAGAATCACCGCGCACGCGTCATCGAGATATTCCCCGGGAATTCGCGTGACACCGCCGTAGACTTCCATGAGTTGGATGGAGGATGGAGGAATGTCTCTCACGGCTCCGGGCGCATCCATATCCTCTCTCTTCCCAAACGCGTAGTTCGTCCATCGAACGCCATCCACCCACACCTGAATGCGTCCCCCCTCATGACGGCATCTTGCGAATTCGAAATCGCGATGACCGACGAGACGAAACCCCGGTATCCGTATCAACAAGGACTTCACATCCAGTGGGGGTTGGCTATCAATTTGCTCTCGTGTTACGAAATAGCCGGTACTGCGGCGCATTCGCGCGTATGCATCCGTAAGACGCACCGGATAGTCGATACGCTTCCCTGCAATCGTCATGGTCGCAATGGCTTGCGCCGAGGATACCATCGCGACGTTGACCGCAACCTCGCGGTCGGCGACGACCACGACCTTCATCACCACCGCCTCGAAGCCTATACGACGAACGCGTACCCGGTACTCGCCCGCTGCCACACCGGCAAAACGAAAGGCGCCCAGCGAGTCCGTGCGGGTCTGTCGATCGGTCGGATCAAGCACAACGTCGACGGCGCGCAGCCACAACACTGAATCACCAGCGACGTGAACCGTGCCGATGATAGTGGCACTCTGGGCTATCGCCAGTCGACCAACGAGCATGCCGAGCGTCAGGACGTTGAAGCATCGGACTGAGAATCGTCGCATAGAGCTCTATCTGCGTCCGAAATGTTGGGAGCTTTGCTGAACGACTTCCGACTCACGCGGGTCGAACGACGTCCTGAGCTTCAGCGAGAACATCTGCGCGGGTCAGAGCATGATCGATCACCCTGACAATATACGCTGCTCTCA
>JANMRE010000145.1:0-9686 GCA_031370885.1 Gemmatimonadaceae bacterium | reverse complement strand
GCCTCCACGACGAACAACCAGCGCCAGCCGGCCCAACCTGCCCAACCGTCCATGTACTGCATGATCGCGCCCGAGAGTGGCGCACCGACAACATTGGCGACGGCGATCGCGGTCATGAACAGTGCAACCGTGCGCGCCCGTCGCGCGGCCGGAAACCAGTAGGTGAGATAGAGGATGATGCCGGGGAAAAATCCGGCCTCGGCGATACCCAGCAACATACGGAGCGCGTAGAAGCTGAACTCCACGCGCGGCAGACCGAACAGCGCAGGCAGCGGTCCCCAGGGAATTTCCGCCACGAATGCAAAGGCCGCCGAAACGCCGGCCCAGGTAATCATGATGCGGGCAATCCACACGCGCGCGCCAACGCGCTCGAGGATCAGGTTGCTGGGAACTTCGAACAGGAAGTAACCGATAAAGAAGATCCCCGCGCCAAAGCCATAAATCGCATCGGAGAATTCCAACGCGGCGACCATCTGCAGCTTGGCAAATCCGACGTTCACCCGGTCGAGGTACGCCACGATGTAGCAGGCAAACAGTATCGGAAGCAGGCGCACTCCGGCCTTGGCGAACGCGGCCCGCTCCAGCGCCGTTTCAGTCGCGCCACCGACGGCTTTGCCACTGGTGGGGGGGCTCGTGGATTCAGACATCGCGCAAACGTAGTATGTTGGACCGCGTCTCGCCGCACTCCTGACCCCAATGCGCTGGAGTTCATGTGACCGATCCGATCGCCGAGTTTCTCGTTGCCGCGACCGTACCGCACAACGCCGCTCACACGTCGGGGACACTCGACCGCGCCAACGAGTTGCTCGTGCAACATCCACAAATTGCCGGTTCCAACATCTACACCGCTGCGGTGTTGGGAGACGACGCGCTGGTGCTGGGTACGCTGGCCAACGATCCGCGCGCCGCCACGATGAAAGGCGGACCGTTCGGCTGGGATGCACTGACCTATTTGTGTTTCTCGCGCTTCTTGCAGCACGAGCGCGCGCGATCGGAAGGATTCCTTGGCGCCGCGGCGGCGCTGTTACAGGCGGGTGCGAGCGCCAACACCGGATTCATGACACCCGGTGGTCGACAGAAACCGGAATGGGAGAGTGTGCTGTACGGCGCCAGTGGTATCGCGCATGATGGGGCACTCACGCGCTTGTTGCTGGAGAATGGCGCCGACGCCAATGATGACGAGGTGACCTACCACACGCCGGAGACCTACGACAACGCCGCCTTGCGCGCCCTGATCGAACACGGGACGCTCACACCAGACAGTCTGGCAACGATGTTGTTACGCAAGTGCGACTGGCACGACGAGCACGGGATCGCCTTGTTGCTGGCCAACGGCGCCGATCCCAACCGACTCACACGGTGGGGCTTCACGGCGTTGCATCAGGCCATCCGACGCGACAACGCCGTCGCGATCATCGTGCGGCTTCTCGATGCGGGTGGCGATCCGTCAATCGTCGGGACCGGCGTGTCGTCGGTGGCGCTGGCCGCGCGCGAAGGACGCGGCGAGGTGCTGGCCCTGTTTGAGCGGCGCGGCATCAACATCACACTCAGTGGCACCGATGCAGTGCTCGCTGCCTGCGCCATCGGCGACGCGTCGGAGGTGCACGCGTTGCTCAGGACGTTTCCGCTCCTGCTCAACGACATCATGGCGCGCGGCGGCGCGCTGCTGTCAGAATTCGCCGGCATCGGCAATGTCGACGGCGTGCGATTGCTGCTCGACGTGGGCTTGCCCGTCGACACGCGTGATGCGGACGGCAACGGCTACTGGGATATCGCGCCACACAGCACCGCGCTGCTCGTCGCCGCCTGGCGTGGTTGGCCTGACACGGTTCGGTTGCTCATCGCGCGCGGCGCCGATGTCAACGCGCGCGACGGCGCTGGGCGCTCGCCGTTGATGCGGGCGGTGTCGGCCTGTGTCGATTCGTATTGGATGTACCGTCGCAGTACGGGATCGGTCGCCGCGCTGCTGGTTGCCGGCGCCACGACAGATGGCCTGCCCCTGCCCTGCGGTGATGCCGAACTTGACGCGTTACTACTTGTCTGACGGCTTTGTCGTAACCTTCCCGGCCACTCGCACCAGCGTGCGATAGACCATGTCCGTGCCCTGTCGCAACGACTCGACGCTCACGCGCTCATCGTTCCCGTGCATGCGACGCAGTTCGTCGTTGGTAATCGGATACGGGTAGATGCCATACACCGGCACGCCGCGCGAGCGCCACGCCGCCGCATCCGTACCCGCCTGAAAGAGATACGGGGTTACCTCGGCCGTCGGCCACTGGGCTTTCGACTCGAGCGCCAGCGCCTTGTACAGTTCCGTCTCCACGGACGACGGTCCAAACGTCGTCGCGGCGGCCGCCGCCACCGCGGGTGCCGCACCTGGCGGAGCCGCCGGCGCGACGGCGAGTTTCACCGTAATGCGCGGATCGGCCACCAACTTCTCAATCAGCTTCACCATGTCGCGCGGATCCGTGCCAGGAATCAGACGGAGATTCAGCGTCGCCTCGGCTGATCCGGGAATCACGTTCGAGCGGAATCCACCACTGATCAATACCGGAGCAATGGTGTTGCGCATGATCGCGTGCAGCAGCGGATCCTTCGAGATGACGCGGTCGGCGGCACGCACCTGCGCTGGTGTGCCGGTGACCAACTGCTGAAAATACCGACTGGTCGCGCCCGTGCTCGTCTTCCCCAGCGTGAGAAAGAACTGCTTCGACTCGGCGGTCAATTGCACTGGCGTTTCATACGCCGAGATACGCGCCAGCGCGGCGCCCAACGACGCGATTGGATTGTCCGGCAACGGCATCGAGGAATGCGTTGACGTACCCTTGGCGGTGAGCACAACGGTGGTGACCGACTTGTCCGCCGTCGAGATGCTCACGTAACGCACCTTGTCGTCGTCGCCCTTGATGATCCAGCCACCCTCGTTCAACGCGAACTCCGCGTCCATCGACGCCCAATGATCCTTGGCCAGCCACATGGTATTCATGGGTGCGCCCTCTTCATCGGCTTCCGCCATGAAGATCACATCACGCGCCAGCGGAACCTTGTTCTCGGCCAAGCGAAGCGCGGCCATCGCAAACACCGCCATACCACCCTTGAAGTCGATGGCCCCGCGTCCGTACACATGGCCATCCTTGATCACGCCGGCGAACGGATCCAGCGACCACTTTTCGCGCTCGACACCAACTACGTCGGCATGCGCCGCGAGTAACAGCGGGCGTTTCGATCCGTCACCCTTGAGTCGGGCAATGAAGTGCACTTTTCCCGAGTCCGGCGTGGGAAAGATCTCGACCGAGAATCCGGCAGCCTTGAAGCGCGCCGTCAGGACGTCGGCCAATGCCTGCGTCTTGCCTGGCGGATTGCTGGTGTTCACACGAATCAGCTCTGAGAGCAGCGCGGCGGTGGGGTCGGCTTTGGGCGCTTGCTGCGCGGCAAGTCCATGTGTCGGGAACGCGCTGCCGGCAGCCAGTGCCACCACGAGCGCCGTCGAATACCACTGAGAGGAAGTCATGGGCGCAAAGCTACCGATCGTCATGGGTCTTGCAACCGGCACCATGGCCCTTTCGCGGAGGGCGCTTCAGTTTCTTTTCGGATGGTTGGCCCTCGGTCCGTCCGCGCCTCCACGCCACACGCCCCTTCTTGCACAGGGATTCCCCATGTCAGCGACGCACTGCCCGACAACGTCCCAGCGACTGCTGCAGCGCCTGCGCGCGGTCGCACTCGCACTGGTCTTGATGCCCTTGACCGTCACCGCCCAACGCGGTGTGGGTGCCGCGCAGTCGGCGCGAGACCCCATGCAGGAGGGGTTGCCACTCAAGCCCACGCGCACACTCGCGTTCACCACACAGAGCGGCAACTGGATGTCGTCGGATGTCAGCAAGGATGGCGCGACCATTGCGTTTGACTTGCTGGGTGACATCTACACCATGCCGATTGCCGGCGGGAAGGCCACGCCGCTCACCCGCGGCATGGCGTTCGACGCGCAACCGCGCATCTCGCCAGACGGCAAGCGCATTGTGTTCGTGAGTGATCGCACTGGGGGCTACAACCTGTTCACGATCTCCATCGACAAGAAGGACACCGTTCAACTCACGAGTGGCAATACCAACACGTACGAGTCACCCATCTGGACGCCCGATGGCAAGTACATCGTTGCCACGCGTGGACAGAAACTGTGGATGTTCCCGGCCACCGGCGGCACCGGTATTCAGCTCATTCGCGCAGATGCTGCTGCCGCAGGAGGACGCGCTGGCGCCGGCGGTGCGGCCGCTGATGTCACGCGCGAAGAGGGCCCGGCCTTCGGCAAGGATGCCCGCTACGTCTGGTTCGCGCAGCGTCGTGGACGCTGGGTGTACAACACCCCGCTCGGCGACTACGCGCTGATGCAGTACGACCGCGAGAGCGGACAGGTGACCACGAAGGAGAGCCGGTGGGGATCGGCATTCCGCCCCACGTTGTCCCCCGACGGCAAGTGGCTGGTGTATGGCACGCGCTATGTCGACCACACCCGACTGCGCGTTCGCGATCTCGCCACCAGTGAAGACGCGTGGCTGACCGGCCCCGTGCAACGCGATGATCAGGAATCGATCGCCTCACTGGATGTGTATCCCGGCATGTCGTTCACGCCGGACTCGAAGTTTCTGGTGACAACGTGGGACGGGAAGTTCTGGAAGGTGGCCATGGACACGAGGAAGGCAACAGAGATTCCGTTCGAGGTGGACGTGGTGCAGGCATTGGGTCCGAAAGTCGCGTTTGATTATCCGATTTCCGATTCCTCCACATTCACGATCAAGCAGATTCGCGACGCCGTCCCGAGTCCCGATGGCAAGCGACTGACGTTTGTGGCGCTCGACCGCCTGTACGTCATGGACTATCCCAACGGAACTCCCAAGCGTCTCACCAGCAGCAATTTCGGAGAATTCGAACCAACGTGGAGCCCCGACGGGCAGTATATCGCCTACACCACATGGGCCGACAGCATTGGCTATCTCAATCGTGTACGCAGTGACGGCAGCGGCCAACCGCAACGTCTCACACCACAACAGGCGCTCTGGTCGAGTCCCGAATACACGCCCAGTGGGTCGCGCATCGTGGCCACGCGCGCTCCATCACGCGCGTTTCGCACGGCCAGCGGTGGCGGTGGTGGCCGTGGCGGCGGTGGCGGCGAGATGGTCTGGATTCCGGCCACCGGCGGAGAGGCCACATTTATTGCAAACGGCGGCGGTGACGCGCATTTCTCGCAGCGTGACACGTCACGTATTTTCAGTTACAACGGACAGCGCGGCCTGTACTCCATGCGCTGGGACGGTACTGACGTCAAGAACATCCTGCGTGTCGTTGGTGCCGCAGCAGGCGGTGGTGGTGGCGGCGGCGGTGGTGCCAGCTGGGCGCGCCTGTCACCAGACGGCACGCATGTCCTCGCGCAGGTGAATCTCGATTTGTATTACATCCCCGATGTGCCGTGGCCCGGTGGCACCGAGCCTACGATCACGGTTGGAGAAGGTCGAGGTGGTGGCGCGGGTGCCGCAGCGGGCTCGCCAGGTCAGGATTTCCCTTCCAGAAAGCTCACCGACATTGGCGCGCAGTTTCCGAGTTGGGGAGCGGACAGCAAGACCATTCACTGGTCAATTGGCAATGCGCACGCCGTGTACGACATCGAACGCGCGTACGCGTTCGATGATTCGGTGCGAAAAGCCAATCCGGTGCGCCCCACTGGGGGCGGCGGTGGTGATTCCGCCGCTGCCGGCAACGCCGGTGGTCGGGGCAATGCGCGCGCGCTGGCCACGTACAAGCCGGTGGAGACGCGCATCAGAGTGTCTGCAACGCGCGACATTCCCAAGTCGTCGGTGCTGCTGAAAGGCGCGCGCCTGATCACTATGAAGGGCAACGAGATTTTTGCCAGTGGTGACATTGCCATCACGGACAATCGCATTGTGGGTGTTGGGAAGAGCGGCTCGGTACGAGCGCCCGCCGGTGCCAGGGTTATTGATGTCAAGGGCAAGACCATTATTCCCGGATTTGTGGACACGCACGCGCACCTGCGTGTCGCCACCAACATTCATCGCGATCCGGTATGGAGTTACGCGGCCAACCTCGCGTACGGCGTGACCACGGCGCGTGATCCGCAAACGGGCAGCACTGATGTGCTGAGCTACGAAGATCAGGAGAAGGCCGGCAAGGTGTTGGCGCCGCGCATCTACTCAACCGGCCCTGGAGTGTTTGCTGCGGAAAACATTCGCAGTCTGGACAATGCGCGCACGGTGCTCAGGCGCTATGCCGAGTACTACGACACGAAGACGATCAAGGAATACCAGGCCGGCAATCGCGAAGTGCGCCAGTGGATCATTCAGGCGGCCAACGAGCTCAAGCTCATGCCCACGACGGAAGGTGGACTGGACATCAAGATGAACATGACCGAAGCCATCGACGGCTACAGCGGTCATGAGCACACCATCCCCACGTATCCGCTGCAGTCGGATGTGATCAAATTGTTGGCCGAATCCGGCATCACGTATACACCCACACTGATCGTGGCGTACGGTGCGCCGTGGGCCGAGAACTATTGGTACGAAAAGATGGATCTGCTGCACGACGCCAAGCTGCAAATGTTCACACCGTGGAGCGATCTGGAGAGCAAGATATTGCGGCGCGGTGGCTCAGCGGGCGCGGTGACAACGATGGGCCAGGCCGGCTGGTTCCTGGACAATCAGTATCCCATGAAGCAGGCCGGCGGCGACATCAAGAAGCTGATCGATGCCGGTGGCTCGGCCGGTGTGGGCTCACACGGCCAGCAGCAAGGCATCGGCTTTCATTGGGAGATGTGGAACATCGGCATGGGTGATGGCATGACGACGTTTGACGCGCTGAAAGTGGCCACGATTCACGGCGCCAAGGCATTGGGGCTTGGCAAGGACGTTGGCTCCATTGAAGTGGGCAAGCTGGCCGACCTCGTGGTGTTCGACCGGAATCCGCTGGACGATTTGCAAAACACCATGGGCATCAAGTACGTCATGAAGAACGGACGCCTGTACGATGCGACGAACTTGAACGAGGTGTATCCGCGGCAGGTCAAGGGCGCGCCGTTCCCGTGGAATGAGGATGATAGTCCGACGAGGGACACGGTCGGCAAGCGGTAGGGTTCCCCCTACTTCCGTCCAGACAACTTTCTCCCCGCTTCCACTGCGGCGAATCCGTCCTCGTTTCGCCGCTGCATGATGTGCACCGTCCATCCTTCCTTCATCCGCTGCTCCATCTCGGCCGCGTTGTTGGTGGGAAATCCGCAGGGGATCTTGAATTCCTTGCAGGCGGCAAGAATCTGCGCGGCCGCCGCTTCGCGACCGGCCGGGTCGTCGCGGAACACACCGCCCAGCGTGCCGTATCCGGCGAAGATCTGACCCACACCTGGCTCCGCAGCGATTTCCCGCACATGGGCCAGTCCCTCCTTGCTCTCGACAATCACAGTTACAAGCAATTCGCCTTGCTTGTTGATGGGCCACACGTCGGCTCTCCGCTTGTACTGCTCTACAGAGAGTCCCCAGTACGCGGCGGCGTTCGCCAACCCGGTGTCAGGGCGCGTGCCGCCGACCGACGCGAATCGCATGGCCTTGATCACGTCGCGAACTTCCTGCGCCGATTCAACCGCCTCTGCCGACACGGCCACGTGCCCTGCATTCAGCTGGCGAATGATCGCATTGGCGGAGGTGGTCGGATTCGCATGCCAGATGCCGATTTTTGCCGAGAACGGATGCGTGCGCATCGATCCTCCTGCCTTCGTGATTTCCTCCATGTAGCGAAGAAATGTTTCCGATGTGCCTGAGGTGAAGAGATAGTCGGCGCGCGTATAGCCCACGGTTTCCCTTGCCACGTCGGGGAGCACGATCGCAGGTGGTGGAGGCGCGGGCGGCGCGTCAGCCGCTGCTCCGGCACCGGCGGCGCCACCGCGTCCCCTGCCTCCGCCGGCCCGCGCGATGATGACAGGATGCGAGATGCCAAAGATTGGCAGTCCCTTTTCCTGCAGCGCGATAATGGGATTCAATCGACCTGCTGTTTGCGAAACCAGCATTGGCGGTGCGATGAGCGCGGCGATTATGACGGCGCAGGGTGCGAGCAATCGGGGCATGGGGGATGGTTGGGAAAGCAAGACGGGAGACAAGAGAATGGAGACAGGAGACGTCCAGCTGGCATGCAAAGTGTCCGGCGGAATGTCTCCCGTCTTGCCTTCTCCCGTCTCCCGTCTTCTTCGCTCCAGACGAACAGCAAAACCTGTCCTACTTCTCCACCTTCAACGTCAGCCCGAACGGAGCCAGCGTCGCACTCATCGCGCGGGCTTTCACCATGAACGCGTTGGCCGCAGTGATCGCCTGCGGCAAGGCGGCTCTGACATCGGTGACCTGTTTCATGACCGACGCGCTGGGAGTCTCCCATGCGCCCATGATCGCGCCCTTCACCGTGCCCACGCGTGCAATGACGTTGGCGTTGGCCTCGGGTCCGGCGGCGGCGCCACGACCACCACCACCGCCAGGCGCGAACGTCACCGCAGGAATGCCGACGCCGAACTTCGGACGCAGTGCGTCAAACTCCTTTCGGAAAGCAGCGAACCGCGTTTTCACTGCCGCCGTTGCACTGCTCGAATCCACCTTCGGCACCACCTTCTGCATCTCAGCATAGAGTGCCGTGAGTTGCGCCGCCACATCGGCACCGCGCCGGTGCATGCCGTGCAAATCCATCAGCAGTGTGTTGTACTGCGCGCGCGCCAAGGTGGTCATCTGCACCTGCGGATCCATGGCGATCGTGAGTGACTTGGTGTCAACCACCTTGCCATCACTCACCAACGCCACCGTGTAGGTACCCGGTAACACCTGCGGTCCCTGCGTTCCGCCGCCACTTCCGCGCCCACCAAATCCACCACCACCACCACCACCACCACCACCACCACCCGCTACAGCGGCCGGGGCACACGGATCTTCCGCGAGATACCCAACCGGCGGCAACGGCACCGGCAGCCCGGCAATGGGTCGGGCGCCACCCGCGCCGCCAAAGGCCCCACCACCACCACCACCACCACCACGACCGCCGGCCGGTGCCGCTGGTCCAACATTGCGCACGGGCTCGACCCGCTGATCCCAGCACACCGTCTGAATGCCCGCCACATTGCGCGCCTCGGGGACGGCCAGTTCACGCACCACGCCACCAGTAGTCGAGCTCATACGCAGCATCGGCTTGGTAGCCGGTTTGGCAAGGTTGAACTGAAGCACCGTTTCTACAGGAGGGTTCTCGCCGGTAAAGAACTGATGACCCCAGAATTCGTCGTTGCGATCGTCCTTTGCCTTCCACTGCAACGACCGTCCCGGAGTGAACAACATGGCCTCGGCTTTCTGTGCGGCCGCGTATTCCTGAATCGGCTCGAGATGATCGAGAATCCACAGCGCCCGTCCGTGCGTGGCCACCAGTAACGCATTGTCGCGCGGGTGAATGGTCAACTCGTCTACCCGCACCGTCGGGAAGTTGGCTTTCAGCCGGCGCCACGACGCGGCCTTGTCGAGTGACACGAAGATTCCGGTTTCCGTACCGACGTACAACACATCGGCATTGCGCGTGTCTTCGGTAAGCGTCCTGACGACCTCACCTTGCAACCCCGACGTCATCGGCTTGAATGACGCGCCGAAATCGGTGCTCATCCACACGTA
>JANMRE010000109.1:0-22302 GCA_031370885.1 Gemmatimonadaceae bacterium | reverse complement strand
GCCAAGCGGTCAGCGTGGCCAGCGGAAAGGCCGCCGCCAACTCGAACGAGATCCATTCGGGAATCGTTCGCAGGTTCGCCGCCGGAACCACGATGAATTCCGCCATCGTTCCCGGGCGATGCTCGCCGAGTATGCCATAGGAGAGACACAGGGGCTGATCACCCACGCGGCAGTATTCGCAGCGGCACGACCGGTCGACGACTCCCGGATTAAGTATGACCCGGTCGCCCTCGGCGAAGTCCCGAACGGCACTGCCGACTGACTCCACAACACCCGCACCGTCCGACCCCAGCACCCAGCCGGGAGAGATTTTCACGCCAGGAATTCCACCAACCACCCAGAGATCCAACCGATTAAGTGCTGCGGCGTGAATGCGCACCCGCACATCATCGGGTCGCGTCAGTGTCGGAATGGGGAGGTCGTCGCGCACGCGCAATTGGTCGAGCGCACCGTGCGCGTCGATGGTGAGTGCTCGCATGGTGGGGTTCATGGTAAACCCGTCAACGTATGGCGCTGCAAATGCATCGCTGCGTCGGCGGTGCGCTTGAACTCCTCGACTACCCGCTTGCGATCGCCCGACGTTACGGAAATCGGAGTGAACGGGACGGGCTCGGTAGAAGAACGGGACCCGCCGGGCGAAAACCATTCGATGCGATAGGTCGCGGCGCGCACGACCGCGACCGAGCCATCCGGGTACGCCGCCCACACATCCACCGACTGCACCGGCGCGGTGCCGATGTACACAACCAAGGTCCCTGCGTTCGAGCTGGCAGGGGACACCCGCGGTGGTGCCAAGGCGGGATTGGGCGGCGACTTTATGCCGTCTTTAAGTGTGGCGTTTGCTTTGGGGAACTCTCTTTCTGCCAGCTCCTGCCCCGTCACAGGGGCCGGGCGGATAACCAGCATGATGGTGAGGCCAGCAACGAGGCAGGTGTTCAATCGAGAGTGCATAACCCTGAAGTGGCAGGTGTGAGCGAATCAGGCGAGCCGAGCGCCACAGGGAATTTCCCTCTCCCCGACCTCAAACGGGAGGGCATAGTGATCGCACGTGGGCGCCGACCGTGGAAGTGGTCCCGATCTATATTGGATGTTCGCTCGTCGACATCGACCCACCACGAACGCACCGCGCCATGTCGTCCATCAAAGTACCCCCACTCGGCGAGTCCATCGTCGAGGCGACGGTTTCCCGCTGGCTCAAGAAGGAGGGTGACGCCTTTGCTGCCGGCGATACCCTCGTGGAATTGGAAACCGACAAGATCACCGTCGAGGTGCCGGCGATTGAAGCCGGCGTGCTGGTCCGTCGTCTCAAGCAGGAAGGCGAGGTAGTGACGGTCGGGGAAAGTCTGGGCGAAACCGCCGCGGGCGCAGTCGCCCTCGAGACAACGATTCCGTCAGTGCAGAAAGTCTCACCCGCCGCCGTTCGCCTGGCCACGGAAAGCGGAGTGAATCTCGCCGAGGTGACCGGCACGGGTCGTGGCGGGGTCATCTCCAAGCCCGATGTGTCACTGCGGGTACAAACGGCGGTTGTACCACCAACTGCAGTGGAAGTACCACCAACTGCAGTGGAAGTACCAGCCACCGCAGTGGAAGTACCACCAACTGCAGTTGACGTACCCGCAGTTCGCGAGCACCGCGAGAAAATGACTACGCGTCGGCGTCGTATCGCCGAGCATTTGCTGCAGTCGCAGCATGCCACGGCGCATCTCACCACGTTCAATGAGATCGACATGAGTGCGATCTCGACGTTGCGTGAGCGGCTGAAAGAGCGCGTGGAGAAGGAGCAGGGTGTGAAGCTGTCGTTCATGCCGTTCTTTGCGAAGGCGGCGTGCCTGGCGCTCAAGGCGTATCCAGTGGTGAACGCGCATATCGACGGCGATACGATTGTCTACAAGCACTACGTGAACATGGGCATCGCGGTGGCCAGTGATGGCGGACTGGTGGTACCGAACGTGAAGGACGCCGATGCGAAGAGCGTCATCGATATTGGCAAGGACATTGGCGCCGTGGCCAGGCGCGCGCGCGATGGCAAGCTCTCAATGGACGATCTCACCGGCGGTACGTTCACAATCACCAACGGCGGTGTGTTCGGGTCATTGGTGTCGACGCCGATCATCAACTACCCGCAGGCCGGCATTCTGGGGCTGCACAAAATCCAGGATCGTCCCGTGGCTGTGAACGGGCAGGTGGTGATTCGGCCCAAGATGTACATCGCGTTGTCGTACGATCACCGCCTTATTGATGGACAGCAGGCGGTGTTGTTTCTGGTGCGAGTGAAGGACCTGATGGAAGATCCGGCGGCGATGCTGGTGTATTAGACGGGAGACGGGAGACGGGAGACGGGAGACGGCACGTCGACGGCAGACGAAGGGCTGCAAACCACGACGCCCCTCGCGGCAAGCCGCTCGGGACGTCGGGTGTCACCAGCACGCGTTTCAATGCGAAGATTGGCGCGGCCAGCGATGTCATTGATTGGAATGGCACCTGCGCAGACGATGCCTTTCGGCTGTTGACGCCGCAGCGTGGGCTGAGGTAACGGCCACCTCACTGGGTGCAAGCTACTCGCGGGGAGCGCCTTGCCAACTGGCCAGCGCGTTCCGGTTCGACGCGCAATTGTCACGTCGCGGTCACGTTCGAGGCTCAGGACAAACGTTTTCCCGACTCGGCGTGTCTACTCTGCACGAGCGATGCATGCAGTGTCGCCAACACTCCAGAGGATGTCCCGTGGAAGCGCTAACAATTACAGGATGCTGGGAAGGCGCTCTTCTGTCCGATCAGGGCGGCCGTGCCCTGCCCTTCGCCTTGCAGCAACCACCGCGCGCGCTTTCGCTGACCAGCGGACCGCAGGTGCGCATCGGCACCCACGAGGCCGCGCCCACGCGATTGCTGGACGGCGCTGCGCGCGCCTTTGTCGCGCTGGTGGATGAAGCGCGCGATCCGGTGTCGGGTCGTCTGGCCCAGCTGCTGCTGGACGCGCGTGTTCGCGGCGATCGACTGGTGGGTCATTGGTTTCGCCGCGACGACGAAGGCCACATTCTCGACAGCGGGATGGTGGACGCAGGAAGAGTAGGAAGTAGGAAATAGGAAGTCGGCAGTACGCGCAACTGAGTACTTCGTACTGAAAAGAGTACTCGGTACTGAAAAGGTACTTGGTACTGAAAAGAGTACTTGGTACTCTGTATGAACGTACTTCCGACTGCCGACTTCCTACTTCCTACTCTGTCATGCCCGATCTCCTTGTCCTCGGCGGTGGCCCCGGCGGCTATGTCGCGAGTATTCGTGCCGCGCAACTGGGTCTCTCTGTCACCTGCGTCGAAGTTGACGCGACGCTGGGCGGCACGTGTGTCAATGTGGGCTGTATTCCGTCCAAAGCACTGCTGCAAAGCTCCGAGCACTACGAGTGGCTGCGGCTGCATGCCGCCGAACACGGCATCAAGGTGGACGGTGCGTCCATCGACCTATCGGCCATGATGGCGCGCAAGTCTGACGTCGTGGCGCAAAACACCAAGGGTGTCGAGTTCCTGTTTCGCAAGAACAAAATCACCTGGGCGAAGGGCTTCGGCACACTCAAGGCTGACAATGTCGTCGAGGTGCGCGCTGCCGACGGCAGCGTGACGTCATGGCAAGGCCACTCGGTGATCATCGCGACGGGTTCGATCCCGGTGGAGCTCCCCTTCCTGAAATTCGACGAACAGCGGGTACTGTCGAATGTGGGCGCGCTGTCGATTCCCGAAGTGCCCAAACACCTGATTGTGGTGGGCGGCGGGGTCATTGGCCTCGAATTGGGGTCGGTGTGGCGTCGACTGGGTGCCAAGGTCACCGTGGTCGAGTACGCACCTACCATTCTTCCCGGCAACGACGACGAACTGGTGCGCGAAGCCGACAAGATTTTCCGCACGCAGGGCCTCGAGATTCACGTGGGCACCAAGGTCACCGGCGCCGACGTGCGCAACGATGGCGTGACCATTCACGTCGAGCGCGATGGAGCAACGTCGTCAATTCACGGTGACTACGTGCTGGTCTCGGTGGGCCGCAAACCACTCATGCACGGCGTCGACGCGGCGTCGCTCGGCCTCACGCTGGGAGCCCGCGGCGAAATCACGGTGGACAGTCAGCAGCGCACCAATCTTCCGAACGTGTACGCCATTGGCGATGTGTGCGGTGGCAAGCTGCTGGCGCACAAGGCCGAAGAGGAGGGGGTGGTAGCGGCCGAAGTCATAGCGGGAAAACCGGTGCACATGCACCACCGCACCATGCCCGGCATCGTGTACACATGGCCAGAGATTGCCACCGTGGGCCTGACCGAGCAGGAGGTGCAGGCGACTGGTCGCGCCTATCGCACGGGCAAGTTTCCATTCAGCGCCAACGGGCGCGCCCGCACCATGGGCGAGACGCAGGGCTTCGTAAAGTTCGTGGTGGACAAGGACACCGACGAAATCCTGGGCGCACACATGATCGGCCCGAATGTGTCGGATCTGATGGCCGAGGTGGTGCTGGCCATGGAGTACCGCGGCAGCGCCGAAGACATCGGCATCACCGTGCACTCACATCCGACACTGAGCGAAACCGTGAAGGAAGCAGCGCTGGCAGCACTGGGAAGAGCAGTGCATTCCTGAGTCGGAAGCAGGAACTCGCTTCCGACGGCTTTCCGACAGCTTACAGTGTTTTTCCGATGACGATGCCCAGCGCCAACATCGCGGCGCCGATCAACAACACGGTCGTCATCGACGTGCCAACGGTCAAAGTCGTGGCGGAGGCGGTAACGGCAGCGACCGTGGTCGTCATCTGCTTTTCCGGCAGAGCCTTCATGATGTTGGCCGCCAGGTGCGACGGCGTCACCATGCGACGACGGCGATCGGTCTCGCCAGCCACCTGAAGCCACATGTCGACCTGCTTGGAATCGACGCGGCGTGCGTCGGCCTCGATCAATTCACCATCGAGCCACTGATGAATGGCCACCGACGATGGATCGTCTGCCGCCGCCATGCCAGGAAGCGGCACTTCACGATCGGTCAGCGGTCGGTCGGCGATCGGTCGATCGCTGGCGCCGCCACGGATCGGCGAGTGTTGACCGAGATCGTTCCGGTCGTCGTGTTCGTGATTGTTGAGCATCAGGCGTATCTCTCCTCAAGAAGCGCCTGAAGAGCCTCGCGTGCCCTATGCACGCGCATCTTCAGCGCTCCAACGGTGGTCCCCAAAAGGTCCGCCATCTCCTCGTACGACCGTCCTTCCACATGCTTCATGATGAAGGCTTCGCGAAGCGATGGTGCCAACTGCGCAAGCGCGTCATCGAGATCCTGTCGCAGTTCTGTGCGGTCAAGATCCTCATCGGGCGTCGCGAAGCCGGAGGCTTGATCATCCTCGTCGTAACTCAGGTGCGTGCGCCGAATGTTCTTCAGCCAATCCTTGCACCCGTTTGCCACGATCCGGAACAGCCAAGCGTCGAATCGTCCTCGCACCTCACCAAGATGGTGATAGGCCTTGATGAACGACGTCTGGAGAATGTCCTCGGCCACATCGGGACTTCCGGTCATGCCGAGTGCATGTCGGTACAGCGGATCGCTGTATCGACCGATCAGCATCGCGAATGCGTCGCGATCCCCCGCAGTAACACGGGAGATGACATCTTGGTCCGAATCGACCTCAAGAAGCTGGGCGTCTGTGTCTTCCGTCATTTTCACAGCGCTAGGATAACGCCAGACAGAGCCGCTCGACACCCCTGCACCAACAGATTCGGATAGGACGTCCTGCTGAACTTCTACTTGTCAGACGCAGGAGACTGAAGAAAGTCACGAGTTTGGAGGGTTGAGTATCGGAACGATGTTGAAGGAACTCCAGTGGTGTTGTCGGATCAGATCACCGTGCTGATCGAGCGTTGGCGGGGCTCGGCCGATTCGACCGCCAGCGACGGGCGCGATTCCCGTTACCGAAGACGATGGGACGGCGGCCACCGCCTCGCGAACCGTCCGCACCAACCCGCATGGCACACCCACACTTCCCAGCCGCTCGATCCAGTGCGTTGCGATCTGAGATCGCAATCTATCGCCAATCACACGTGACACGCGCTCGCGTTGCGCCACGCGACCGGCATTCGTGATAAGTGCGAGGTCGCTGGCCAAATCTTCCAGGCCGATCGCGCGGACGGCCGCGAGCCACTGCGTGTCGGTTCCTACGGCAATCACCAACGGGCGATCGGCGGTCGCGAACAACTGATACGGGACAAGATTCGCGTGCGCATTCCCCCAACGCCTGGCGTCCGCACCGGTCACCAACGTGTTCTGGGCCACGTTCACGAGCGCTGCCGTGGCGCTGTGCATGAGTGAGATCTCGAGCTGTCGCTCGACGACTCGACCCGCGTCCCGGCCGACCAGTGCCGCAAGGATCGCGACGGCGGCATCCTTGCCAGCGATCACGTCCGCCAACGCCACCCCGGTTTTCGACGGCGGGCCCTCTTCGGCACCCGTAATGGCCATCCAACCGGACTCGGCCTGAACCACGAAGTCGTAACCGGGACGATCGCTTTCGTGACCAAAACCTGAGATAGTGCACCAGATCAGGTCAGCATTCAACGCCAGTTCAGCGCCCTTATCAAGCCCGTAACTGGACAGCACCGCTGGCAGAAAGTTGTCAATCACTACATCGGCATCCTTGAGCAGCGATCTCGCAACGGCATTGTCTTCTCGATCACGCAAATCAAGGGCGATGGAAAGCTTGTTGCGGTTGGTACTCCTGAAGTATGCCGACTGACCATCCTCAGCGAACGGCGGGCCCCAACCGCGGGTGTCGTCGCCGCTTCCAGGTCGTTCAACCTTGATGACGTTGGCTCCGAAGTCACCCAGCATCATCGTGCAGAGTGGTCCCGCGAGTACGCGGGAAAGGTCGAGAACTCGAATGCCATCTAATGGAAGTGTCTTCATACTGTTGTTATGATAGTTTGTTTATGTCGTGTAATATTACGATACGGCCGATGAAATTGCTCTCAATGTCATGCTGTGGCTGCGTTCGCGAAAGCAATACTATGTTGAGCAAACATCATATTCCTCGTCCCTACGGGTTGCATAGATGCCTGAAAATCATATAGTTACCCCCGTTCCAGGGTGCATCCGAATTCTGACGCGCGGTTGTCGCGAACGGTCGACTTGCCCCACCCCCTCATGTATGGCGGAAGGAGTACGTTCGACCCATGTCCGAGTCCGAGAAGCTGCAGACTGACGAAGAGATCACCACTGAAACCGACGCCCCTGCCGCTGGTCCGGCTCCGCGACGCGGACCTGGGCATCGAGCCGCCGACGCTCGCGACACGGCCGCCGAAATGGCTGCGCGTGCGCACGAAATCAGTCTCGAAGCTGGGAGCAAGATGGCCGGCGTAATGCGCGAAGTGATCGGCGCTGCGGCGGGCTTCAGCAACTTCGCCATCGAAAGCTCGCGCGATCTGATTCACTACATGGTACGTCGCGGCCAGATGGGACAGGCGGAGGGCGACGTTCTGATCCAACAGGCGGAAGCGGCGTACATCGCCAAGCACGGGTCTTTGCCTAAGCCTGAACCCAAGCCCGCCCCGCCAAAGCCCGTACCGCTGGGTCAGCTGCCCAAGGCCGTTACCGCACCAGCTGCAGCAGCCGAAGCGGCGCTCGAAGCACGTGCGGCCATGCGTCTTGAACCCCAGCGTCCGTCTGACAAAGGCATGCAGCTGGTGATGAAGCCCACCGTGAAGCCATTCGAGAAGCCAGCGGAGAAAGCTGTCGAAAGCGCCCCAGAGAAGGAGGCGGCAAAAGTGGCTCCATCCGCCAAGGTGCCCACACCGAGGGCACTCGAACGAGCGCCGTCGGCAACGGTTACCAAGCCGGTCAGCAAGACGCCCGAGCCAACCAAGCCTGCGTCGAAGTCCCCGACCAAGGCGCCGCCCGCAAAGGCTGCCACGAAAGCCCCAGCGAAGGCCCCGGCGAAAGCGCCCGCCAAGGCTCCCACCAAGGCCCCCGCGAAGCCCGCTGCCAAGTCTGGGGGCAAGTCGACTGGGAAGGCGCCTACAAAAACGCCTGCCAAGCACGTTGCCAAGGCGCCGGCCAAGAAGGCCACCAAGAGAAAGTAGTTCGTAAATGAACGATCTTCGCCGAACGCTCGTCGCGTCGGCACCAACCCGCCTCGACTTCGGCGGAGGGTGGACAGATGTTCCACCGTTCCCTGAAGAACGAGGCGGCTGTGTTTGTAATGTCGCTATCAATCGACGCGCGACAGTGTACCTCACGCCCAGCAGCGTCGATGTTCCGCCAACTGACCGACTGATCGGCGCGGCAGTGCGGCGCGCTGGCGCGAGCCATCTGGACATTCGCATCGACAGCGACTTTCCCGTTGGTGCCGGATTGGGCGGTTCTTCCGCGGCCGGTGTAGCGCTGTCCGCCGCGCTCCACGAATGGCGACATCAGTTTGTCGAGGCGGCGGGGCTCGCCGAATGGAGTCGCGCGGTTGAGGTCGACGAGCTTGGTATCGCCGGCGGCCGACAGGATCATTACGCGGCTGCGTTCGGCGGCGCCCTCGCGCTCCACTTCACCGAAGTGACCGAAGTCGAACGACTGCCGCTCTCCTTGCCGGCGCGGACGGGCCTCGAACGCCAGTGCGTGCTCGCATATACGGGCGAATCGCGCATCTCGGCGACTACCATCTCCGCCGTCCTCGACGCCTATCGAACACGCGCGCCGCACGTTGTCAGCGCGCTTGATCGCATGGCGCAGCTCGCCCGCTTGATGCGCGATGCGTTGCTTCTGGGCAGCATCGACGAAGTGGGGCGGTTGGTGAATGAGCATTGGGTGCACCAACGATCACTGCATGGGTCGATCACGACGCCACGGATTGACGCGATTCACACGGCGGCCTTCGCGGCCGGCGCGATCGGCATGAAAGCGCTCGGCGCGTCGGGAGGCGGCTGTGTCATCGTATTCGCTCCGGATAACCGGGTGAGCGAGGTTTCGCGAGCCATCGCCACATTGGCAACCGTCTTGCCGTGGCAAATCGATGACGTCGGGGCGGTTGTTGCGCCTGCCACCTCTCTTCAGCAGTAGCGTCAGATTACTGTTCTGCAGAATACCATGTCTTCGCGTTTCCCTCTCGACGCGATCGCCCTGACCGAAGCGCTCGTGGCGATCGATTCGCGCAATCCGCGACTGGTTGGCGGAGCGCCCGGAGAACGCGCGTGTGCGCAGTTTCTCGCCACGGTCTTGGGCGGCTGGGGATTTGCGGTTTCAGTCACCGACGTCGCGCCGGGTCGCCCAAACGTGCTTGCCCGCATCGGTCCAACCGGTCGCACACCTCTGGTGCTCAACGGCCATCTGGATGTCGTGGGGACTGACGGCATGAATCATCCACCGTTCGAACCGATCTCCCGCGGTGATCGGCTGTACGGGCGCGGATCGTCGGACATGAAAGGCGGTATCGCCGCGATGTGTGTCGCGGCCGCGCGTGCGGCGACGCGCGGTGCGTTGGTCAGCGAAATCATTATCGCGGCGGTTTGCGATGAAGAATTCGAGTCCATTGGCACGCGCGCCCTCCTGGCCGATGGACTGCAGGCGACTGGTGCGATCGTAACCGAGCCAACGCGCCTGGCCGTCTGCCCGGCGCACAAGGGATTCGTCTGGATGGAACTGGTGTTTCATGGGCACGCCGCGCATGGCAGTCGCTTCGACATTGGCGTTGACGCGGTGCGTCATGCAGGTCTGCTGCTGGCCGCGCTCGATCACTTCGAGCATACCACGCTGTCCACGCGACGCCATCCGTTGCTTGGCCGTCCATCGGTTCACGCGTCAACGATCGAGGGCGGTACGGGATGGTCGACGTACGCCGAGCAATGCACGTTGCGCATAGAGCGCCGCACGATTCCCGGCGAATCCGACGACGAGGTGATCGCCGAAATTGATGCGTTGTGTGCCGCGCTGGCGGCCTCGCATGGGGCGTTCCAGGTGACGTCACGTCTGGTTCTCGCGCAACCGCCCAGCGATCTCGCCGTCGATTCGACGCTCACACGCGCCGTGGTCTCGGCCGCCGGCTCCGACAGCCATGACGCGCCCATCGAAGGGTTGTCGTGTTGGACTGACGCGGCACTGTTCAATGCGGCGGGGATCCCCGCGCTTTGTTTTGGACCGGGCGATATTGCGCGTGCCCACTCGTCGGACGAGTGGGTGGAGCGTTCGCAGATCGAACGCGCGACGCAGGTGTTGGAGCAGGTGTGCACCCAGTGGGGTCGATAACCGATCTCCCCGTCTCCCGTCTCCCTGTCTCCCGTCTCCAGTCTCCTTGTCTCCCGTCTTCCGCCCAATGCCGCTGTCTGTCCTGCAATATGATTGCCTCGAACTCGCCATTATCAGGGGGTCCCGACTGTCGTTCACGCGTCGGGGCACCGAGTATCTGGTGATCCCCGAACGACTGCGCATCGTCGCCGGTCGCGAGGTCATCATGACCCGGCATCCCTCCACCGGGCACCAGCTCGAGCTGTACATCGACGAACTCGATAGCGTGGAATCGGTGCGATGACGGCGCGGCATCCGCTGGTGGCTGTCTATGCCGATGAATCGTGTCTGGGCAACGGCAAGAGCGGCGCAACACCGGGCGGACTCGGTGCTTTGGTGGAGTGGCGTCGTCCCGATGGGGAAATCCAACGATTCGATTTGTGGGCATCGGAACCGGATACCACGAACAATCGCATGGCGCTGCGATCGGTGATCGATACCATGCTGGCGCTCTCTCGGAAGGGGAATGCGCTGTCGGTGCATTTCACCACGGATTCGCGGTACATCGTTGACGGAATGACCTCGTGGGTACGCGGGTGGATGGCGCGCGGATGGCGACGGAAGGAAGGTGCGGTCGAGAATCTGGAGTTGTGGCAGGCCGCCGTGGAGTCTGTGGCCCGACACGACTGTCAATGGGCCTGGGTGAAGGGTCACGCCGGCCATCCGCAAAACGAGTACGCCAACCACTTGGCGACGCGCGCCGCCGCACAGCAAAATGCGACCGACGGCCTGATCGAATCGTCGTTCGAGCAGTGGTGGGAGGACCGACCCGTCAGATCAGGTACCCGTCGGGCCGACCTGTCCCGTTTTCCAGACTCCGAACGCTTTGTGCCTGCTCCGCCGTTACCCGTTCCGACAATGGCGCGTCGTCTGGAGTAGGTCTCCTGGCGCACAAGCGTCGGGAGCTTTCCGAGACGCCCATGTTCAAGTTTGTGCTCATCCTCGCGTTGGGAGTAGCCCTTGGCTACGGTTACGGCTGGAAGGACGCGCAGGTCCACGAGAAAAATGTCGCCGAACGACTGATTGACCGCGTCGGCGGCGACAACAAGAGCAAGATGGGCTCCGACGCCGACGCCACGACGCGCTCGGTGGTTGGTAAGTGAATCCACCGGCGCGCTCGCTCGACGACGTCGATCGGCTTTCGTTCCGTCTCGCCCGTATCATTCGCGAGCAGTATCCGCAGCTGAGCAGGCACGGCTTCACGCTCATCGATCTCGAAGAGCGGCTGTTGCCCTTTCGCGAGACGCGACGCGAAATGGTGGATGGCGGCACGGAGTCGTGGGAGCGTGCCATGTTGCGGCTCTTGTCGGGCGAGCGTGACATTCTCAAGACAGAGACTGGTCTGCGCGATGCCTGTTTGCAGGCGCTCTCGTTGCCGTCACCCACGTTGGCGCTCGTGCGGGTCTGGTCGAACAGTCTGCTCACGCTGAATACGGCGGAGTTTCGGGGTGCTTCGACCGACCCCGCGGTGAGATCCCACTCGGCTCACGGTTGTCGATACTGTGGAAGCCGACTGCCCGACGGACGCCGCTCCACGTTCTGTCCTCACTGCGGGATTGACCTCACCAAACGACAGTGTCCCGCCTGCAGCACCGAACTCGAAATCACCTGGCACTTCTGCGTAACCTGCGGGCGCGGTGCCGACAAGCAGTCTGGGCCGGTGCTGGTCGCGCGAGTCGCGAGCTGACGGCGAAGGAAATAGGAGGCACTGGGGAATTGCGGTATTATCCCCGTCATGCATCGATTTCGTACGCCAGCGGGCGCAGCGTGTATCAGTGTGGCGTTGTTCGTGGGCGCGTGCGCCACCGCCACGCCGACAGGCGAACCAACACGCCGCGGCAACGCGTCGGTCTCCAGCGAGCCGTCACTGTCGCAACCGCTCGCCACCCGGTGGCCCGTGAAAACCGCCGAGCATGTCGACCTCTGGTTACACGCCTTCGCGTTGCTCACCAACGATTCCGCATCGATTCCGCTGTACCGACTCGGCTACCGCGACTCGCTGACCGTTGTGAAGAATCGAGCGAACGTGCTCACGTCACTCGATGCGAACCGGGTCACGCTGGCCGCGGGCCTCGCCGCATCCGGTACGTATCTGCAAGCACAGTTTTTGCCGCTGGACATGGCCAATTGGGATGTCCTTCGCGCGTTCGCCGAACGGTTTCTGCAGTACGAGGGTGACGCGCGCCGAGCACCGGACAGGGAGACCGCAGCACGTGTGGCCCAATTCGCCGCAATCTTCCCAGGTGAGGCCGATCGTGAGTGGCTGCGCCTGTTCGTCACGGGCGTGAGCGACGAGCAACTGCGATTCTTCGCCGATACGCATGGTCGCGCCGTGCGGAACCGGGCCGCCGTGATCACGGCGGTAGACTCACTGTGGCAGAAAGTGTATCGGGTACGATTCGATCGATTTCTCACCAACACGGGACAACGCACGGGTGACATCGTGCTGTCGCTGCCAATTGGTGGCGAAGGTCGAACGGGTATTGGACGCGATCAACAGACCGTGGTGGTGGTACCCTTCCCTCAGCGCATCACCGACGCCGCCGAAGTAATGTTCGTGCTGGCGCACGAGGTGACGGGAACTCTCGTGGGCGCGGTGGTGGCCGACAATTCCACACCAGCAGAACAACGAACCGGGGCCGCCAATCGGTTGATCTCGCTGGGTCAGGTGCAAGCGGGGGCGCTGCTGCTCGAGCGCATCGCGCCCGAATTGCTGGAGCCCTACATGCGCTACTATCTCGGGCAGGGCCGGGCCCGCGTGCCGGATGAGGCGTCGGGCATCACCCTGCGAGCAGCATTCTCTCGTCGCTTTGAACTGCCTGCAACGATCCGCGACGCGCTGCTGCGTCAGATTGAGATCGTACTGGGCGGAATCTGACTGCAGGCCATCGACGTAGGTTTCCTCATGTCCAATCCCGTCGACTCCAATCGATCGCTTCCCGTACCAGCGGCCGGAACCGTCGAATCCGTCCTGCCGCGAGTCGCGCTTGAGCGCGTGCTGGCCCGCGCCACCGAACTTCAAGGCGATGGTGGTGAAGTGTCTGACGCGGTGTCCGAGTCGCGTCTGATGGAGATTGCGCGCGAAGTGGGTATCGACCCCACGCATCTGCGGCAGGCGTTGGCGGAGGAGCGCGCGCGGCTGCCGATGCAGGAGCCCGAGCACGGTGTGGTGCTCGATGCGCTCGGCCCCGCCACGGTGTCGGTGCAACGTGTGGTGCCTGGAACACCAGCGGAGGTGTTGGCCAAGCTCGAGGCCTGGATGCCCCGCATGGAATCGCTGTCCATTCGTCGTCGCGTGACCGACCGTGTCAGTTGGGAGCCGAGTGGAGACTCGATCGGCAATTTCCTGCGATCGTTCGGAATGGGGGGCCGTCGTCAGGACTTGGTGCGACTGGATCAGGTCGTGGCGAGCGTCACCGCCATTGACGCGACACGCAGTGTCGTGCGATTCGATACCGAGTCGTTTGGGGCTCGGCGGGCGCAGCGCACATCAATCCTGCTGATCACGATGGCACTCGTCGTGATGGGACTTGGCGTGTCAGTGCCGTTGGTGCTGCTGGCCGGCGGCAGCACACTCGGCGGGGTGGGAATCGCCGCGGTGGCGGCGTTTGCGAGCGGGCTCGGGTACTTCAGCTGGCGCACGATCCGCCGTGGCTATTGGCAGATGATCGATCGCACGCACCTGCGACTGGAGCAACTGCTCGACGACTTGGAGAGCGGCGGGATGCAACCGCCGCCGAGTCTGGCTCGGCAGGTAACGGCCGCGTTGTTGAGGTAAGACGGGAGACCGGAGAAGGCAAGACGGGAGCTACGCAAACCCGAGCTCAAACGCCCGGCGTTGCACCCTCGCCACCAGCCAGCGAACGCCGACGTTACTCATCACCAGCATCGCACCGGTCATCAGCAGCGACTTCACTTCCCGCCGGGAAATCTTCACCGATCCACCCGGTTTGAGCATGGCCGTGCTCTGCACGAGATCGCGCAACGTGGCGTACGCCAAGAGCAACGGGAGAATGCAGAAGAGCCGGATCGAAACCGCCCGACGCGGAATGAGCAACAGGTAGTTCCGTGCTTCGTCGAGATCATGCCACGCGAGTTGAATGAGATGCGCGAGCGCGGCTCTGTTCTTGAGGAGCAATTCGGGAGCCAGGATGCGGCTTTGCGAGCTGCCCTGCGCCTGCAAGAGTTCTTCCGGCACGTAAACGGAATTCTCCTTCTCGGCGTCGATCGCAACATCCTTGAGGATGTTCACCGTTTGCAGGGCTTCGGCAAACGCCCGACAGCGTTCGCGAAGAATGGCATGACGGCGCGCGCCGATACTTGGCGAGTGCTCATGCCACAGATCTGTCAGCAGGTAGCCCACCGTGCCGGCAACGTAGTAGCAGTACTCCTTGTATTCCTCGACGGTCTGAATACGTATGCCGTTCGGATACAGGAGTACGAACTTGCGCATTCCGACCACCATTTCGGCCACCCATTTGCGCACCATGGCTTGGGTGGTCGACGGGAGTTTGCCAAAGTGAACAAGCACCAGGTCGCAGTTGTGCGTCAGTGCCAGGTGCGCGGCATCACCCCGAAGCGCTCGCACCCCGTCAAGGAATCGATGCAACGCGTGCGGTGAATCGAACGCCGCGACAAAATCGTCAAACAGCGCCGCCTTGCGTTCTGGCGAGACCTCCAGAGAATCCTCCACGGTATCGGCGATGCGGCACAGGAGGTAGGCGTCGAGAACCGCTTGCCCGAGTGGACCCGGCAGCGCCTTGATGCCCAGCGCAAACGTGCGCGAGACGGCCGGCAGAATGGCGTGGCAGAAGCGAGCGGCTTCCCGCTGGGTAATCGCGTCGCGAATGGCGTGGGAAAGGGGCATCGTGTCAAACATACGAGGTCAACGCCACTCACGTCACGGCCCGGGCGATCTCCCCCGGCGCGCTTGTCTGGCGAGGCGTGATCGGCGAGACTGCGTCGTGCCCTCTGCGCGCGCTGCCCTGGCGGAGTCTCCGCCGGATTTTCGTGGGGTCTTTCGATCCGACCTGCTTGCCCGGTCACTCTACGCCGAGGGCGCGGGAATCGCGCGCGCGTTACCATCCGCCGTGGCCGTTCCGGCCGATGCCGCTGACTGTGCCCCTCTGATTCGATGGGCTCGTCGTGACGGGTACTCGCTCATGGCGCGGGGCTCGGGCAGTGGAATGGCGGGCGGCGCCGTGGGTTCAGGGATACTGGTCGACCTCAGTCGCTTCACCATCCTCGGCGCCGTGGATGTCGAGACGCGTACGATCCGAGTGGGAACAGGCGTTCTGCGCGGGCAGGTGGACGCGGCTGCGCGCGCTCACGGACTGCGATTCCCCGTAGACCCATCGAGTGGAGCGTTCTGCACGATTGGCGGCATGATCGCCGCGAATGCGGCTGGCGCGCGCTCATTGCGCTTCGGCGCCACGCGGGCGTGGGTTCGCGCCGTGCATTGTCTGTTCGATGACGGGAGTGCGGCGTGGATCCGACGAGGTTCGCCAACGCCGACGGCGATTCCTGCCGTGGCGCGACTCGTTTCCACGCTCGCGCAGCTGCGCCGATTCGCCGATCCCGCATCACTGCGTCATGTGGGCGTGCGCAAGGAATCGAGTGGCTACGCGATTGCTGACGCGCTTGCTCCGGAAGGGCACTTGCTCGATCTGCTTATTGGCAGCGAAGGGACGCTGGCCCTCTTTACCGAAGCGGAACTGGCACTCTGTGACGTGGCCGGTGCCACGGCCACCGTTCTTGCATCGTTCCCTTCGCTCGAGCACGCCACTGCCTGTGCCTCCGTGGTTCGGGACGCGGGCACAAGCGCCTGCGAACTGCTTGATCGAACATTTCTGGCTGTGGCCGCGACAGACGGACCAACCGGTGTATCGCCGTCGGTCGACGCAGTGTTGCTGATCGAGGTCGAAGGCGTTGATATCGGAGAGGCGCGGGATGCCCTGGGCCGAGTCACCGATGCGTGTTGGGCGCATGGCGCCGACGATGTGACCACAGCGATTGATGCGGATGCGGAACGTCGGCTGTGGGCGCTGCGACACGCGGCGAGTCCGATTCTGGCGCGTCTTGCTCCCCGTTTGCGCTCGATGCAGTTCATCGAAGACGGCTGTGTGCCACCGGCACAATTCCCTGCGTACATTCGCGGCGTGCGCGCAGCGCTCACGCGCTTCGACATGGCCGGAGTGATTTTTGGTCACGCCGGCGATGCACATGCCCATGTCAATCCGCTGGTCGATGTCACGCATCCCGACTGGCGTGATCGCGTTGAAGGCATGCTCTACGATGTGTCGGACTTGACCGCGCGTTTGGGAGGCACGCTCTCCGGCGAGCATGGAGACGGGCGTCTGCGGGCCCCGATCCTGGATCGGGTATGGAGTCCGGCGGCACTCGCCGCGTTTGCCAACATCAAGGAGGCCGGCGATCCGGCCGGCGTGTTCAACGCGGGGTGCAAAGTGACTCGTGTTGGGGATCAGGCCATCGGCGCCGTGCGGCATGATCCGGACGCCACTGCACTCGATCCACGCGCCCGCAGTGCGCTCGACCGCATCGAGCGGGAACGAGCCTGGCATCGCTATCGGCTTGAAGCTCCGACATGAACTGTGATGGGGTACCGGACAGACGTTACACTGATATCGGACACAATCCTTCCCTTCCCGCGTGCTCTCGTCATGCCGCTCGTCGCCGCCATTGTACGCGAACCCACCATCACGGTGCTCGCCCGTCCGCAGTTCACCGAACCCTCCCACCTGGCCGTCCAGTGGATGGGAGACGCAACGGACGGCGAACGTCTGGCCGAATTCGCCGGTCGCCTGTGCTACATGAGCCAACGCAATCCCGCCGGTCGGTCAACGCGCGAGTATCTCGAGAATATCAAGCAGCAGGGACACGGCAGTGTGCTTGAGCATGCCAACTATTCGCTGCTGCTCGAAGGGGTGAGTCGGTCGCTCACGCATGAGCTGGTGCGGCATCGCGCCGGCTTTGCGTATTCGCAACTCTCGCAGCGCTATGTGGACGAAAGCGATGCCTGTTTCGTGATGCCGCCCGCCCTGATTGGCGACGACGGACTTGAAACCGCATGGATCGCGCAGATCACTGCGGCCCAAGAGAGCTACGTTGCGCTCGTAAACGCGCTGATGACGCGCTATGCCTGGGTCGATGACCGGAACCATCGCCGGAAAATGGCGCGGGAAGCGGCGTGCGGCGTACTGCCCAACAGCACCGAGACCAAGATTGTCGTTACCGGAAATGCCCGCGCGTGGCGCACGATGCTCGAACTCCGCTCGGTTGAAGGCGCCGAGATGGAAATCCGTCGCATGGCCCTCGCCATACTGCAGGTGTTGCAGGCCGAAGCGCCGGCTTTCTTCAGTGATTTCGAGGTGTATCAGGCGTCTGATCGCCGTCACGCGGCGCGCATCGGGTACCACAAGGTGTAGCGGAGCACCAGCGCGTTACTGCCCTTCGGCGCACGCCACAAAACAGTCGGGGCCCGCTGAGTAACGACGGTGCACGCCGCGAAATCATCCGTGCCATCGGCATGACGGCAGGTTGCGCGACCGTGACGTCCGTGCGATAGCCTGCGTCTGTGAGGTGAGACACATTTCTCCCTCATATCGGCGCTCACCTCATGACTGCGTCTGTTCCGAGACCGATTCGTCGTCGCGCGGTGCGTGGATTCTCGGTGATCGAGTTGGTTCTGGTGGTCACCTTGATGGGCATTCTGGCGGCGTTTGCCATGCCGCGGATGCGCATTGAGAGTTCGCAGGTTGACACGGCGGCGCGGACCATCGGCATGTCCCTCATGGTTGCGCAACGGGAGGCCGCGTCGCGTCAGCACAACGTGTTGCTGATCTTCGATACCAATGCGCATACCGTCAACACGGTCTGGGACGCGAACAACGATGGCGTGAAGGGCGCCAACGAGAAGTCGCGTCCGTTTCTGCTGCCTGAGCGCGTCGTGCTTGGGCGGCCCTCCGGCGTTTCTGCCCTCGGCAGTGCCAGCGCCAGCATCCCCGTTACGCTCATGAGTGGAGGAAAACCGATGCTGGTGTTGCAGCGCAACGGCAGCGTGGATCGCGCCGTGACGTTTTATCTCACCACCCCACAGTCCATGGCCGGCGCGGCCAGCAAAGAGGTTCGCGCGCTCGTGATCGCGCGCGCCACGGCGCGCCCGGAATGGTATGCCTGGACCGGAAGCACCTGGAGACATGCGCAATGATCAGCCGAACGCAACGAGCGGCATGGCGTGGCGGGTTCACCATGATCGAGGTGATGTTCGCGTTGGTGATTCTGGCGGGTGTCGTGCTCGTGATGGGAATGAACACCACGAAGTTGTCCGGCTCCGTGCGCGATTCAGACATCCGCAATCGCGCCCAATCCGTGGCCGACATGCAGATCGGTCGCGCCCGCGGCTGGCCGAGCTACGCCACGCTGTCGAATCTGACGGCCGCCAAGTACAACGGCACGGCCAATGGCCTGATCAGCGCCACGTCGGTGGCCGTGGACACGACCTTGGGCAAGAACATCACCCTGATCACCGTGAATGTCTCTGCGGTGCAGACAACGCTCATGCCCACACCAATCACCCGCAGCATTTCCATCGCCGCCCCATGAAATCATCGACACGATACCCGCGAACGCGCCGAGGCTTCACGCTGGCTGAAATCATGGTCGCCATGGTGGTATTCGGCGTGGTCATGAGCGCGGCCTTCGGATTCCTGCTGGCCCAGAGCAAGGGATTCCGAAAGCTGGCCACGAAATCGGCGCAGATTCAGAACGGACGGTTTGGACGCGACATCATGCGGCAGGAGCTGCGCACCGCGGGCACCAATGTCACCGACGATCAGCCCATCGTCGTGTACGCGGGCGACAGCGTATTTGCATTCAACGCCGACCTGACCACCAACAACGCGGATTCCGCCCGATTCACCGGTGCCGTCTACGTTGATGAGAACGCCACCAGTGCCGAAGTGCAGGCCATGTCGCTGGGCAGCGCCATCACATTGCCCGGCACGTCGTTCGCGTACCCGCTGGCGAACTACGCGTCGATCGCCGGCACCTCCGGCGACGCGGAGACGATCATTTTCTCGTTTGCGCGGGATACGTCATCTGCGAGCAGCGCTGACTACATGCTGTTGCGGCAAGTCAATGCGGGTGCGCCGGAGATCATTGCGACGGGACTGAAAAAATCGCAAACCACACCGTTCTTCCGGTACTGGTACGACCCGTCGCGCTACAACTCCAGCCTGACCGATCTCGATACGCTTCCGCGCAGTTGGTTGCCGCTCGCCAAGACCGTCGCCGCCCGCGGCGTCACGCCGGATACAGGCATCGCAGTCACTACGCGCATCGACCAGATTCGCGGTGTCGAAGTGACGTATGAAGCCACGTCACCAACCGGCAGTTCGCGCAATGTCGTGCGGTATACGGTTCCCATGCCAAACACGGCGGTCGCGCGACAGTCACGGGCCTGCGGTCGTCCGCCGATTGCGCCGGTTGCGGGCTCCGCCACCTGGAACGCGGCCACCAAAGTGGTGACCGTCACATGGCCCAAGGCCGCTGATGACGGTGCTGGTGAGTCTGACGCGGTGCGGTACGTACTGTGGCGCCGCATCACGGGTGCGGCAACGTGGGGCGAACCACTGGCGACCTCCAGCGTGGTTGGCGGCACCACGACGTATTCGTACCGGGACGGTGGCGTGGTTACCGGTCTCGGTCGGAGTTACCAGTACGGCATCGCGGTACAGGATTGTACACCCAATCTCTCAACGCTCGCGTCGTACGCTTCGGTGGTTGTTCCGTGAGAACGCGTCGTCGCCGCGCGGTGACGCGTCAGCTCATTCGTCACCGGCGCGGGATCGCGATGATCGCCGTGCTGTTTATCGCCGTGATCGCGACCGTGATGGCGATCGCGTCGGGAATGATGGCCATGTCCGGAAAGCTCGTGCAGGCCGGCTCCGATCGCAGCGCCGCCGTTGACGACGCGGCCATCTCGGCGCTGGAAATCGAACGGTCGCGGCTCAACGCCAAGCTCGATTCCGTTCCCGTTGACGGATATCTCACGGTCGCAAGCAATGAGAGCGTGGGCGCCGGCATCACGCGCTCGATCTGGGTGTCACGCCTTGGTAATTCGGACTCGTTGAGGAACGCCGGTGAGTTTGGGGTGCAGGCCGAGATCGTGGCGCAGACCAGGGACAACTTTGGCAACATCGCCATTCGTCGCGCACAGATGTTTCAGGAGTCGTTTGCACGGTACGCGTCGTTTACCGATCAGGCGCGATCGACCGCCGGCTGGATTCTCTACTGGGCGCTGGGCGCGCAGGCGCAGGGTCCGGTTCACAGCAACGACACAATCAATGTGTGGAGCGGAGCAACTCCAAGTCCGCAGGTCACGTTCTTCGACGACGTCACGACGTCGCGCATTGTGACCAATAAGGGCTATGCCCTTTTCAAGAAGGGCGCACCCAAGGAGCGGGTCGCCAGAATTCCCATGCCGACCACGGCGGACTTGAACGTGCTTAAGGGCATCGCCACGCGCGCCGGCTACATGTTTACCCCCAACGTCGTGACGGGCGACAGCGGGCTGGCCACCATGCGTATCGAATTCGTCGCCATCGACGCCGACGGAAATGGCAATACCACAGGTCCGGACGATGGGTATTTCAAAGTGTATCAACTTCTCCCGGCGCTGACCTACGGTGCGGGGTTCACACTCGCGCGGCCCCCCGTGCCACCGGTCGCTGGATCCCCGGTGCCAGCCGGCTCCGCGGTACCGATCGACAGCCTGCTGTACTCATACAACTGCGGCGTAGTGACTGTGGTGGCCGGACGCGACGCCACACCGGTCAAGTTCCGGGAAATCGCGCATCGTGCGTCGGGAACCTACCAAAACAAGATGCTGGACAAAACCGCCGCGTTCGATAACGTGAACGCGCGTTGCTTTCTGGGCGGCGACGATCGGTTGTCGCCCACCGGGACGTTTCGCGCGACCGATGCCGCCGGCTACTGGATGCCGCGCACGTCGGGCAGCATTCCGGCGTCGCTGGCCGGACGCGCCGACGCCAACTATCTGTGGCCCTTGAGCGCTGCGTATAACGCGAACTTCCGCGGCGTGATCTTCGCGGAAGGTAAGGTGGCAGTGAGCGGTGTGGTGCGCGGGCGGGTCACGATCGCGTCGCGCAACATCCTCATGATTGCGCATGAACTCACGCAAGCCACCAGCCCAGGTATCACGACCGGAACCTGCCGAGCCGACGACGATGTGGTTGGTCTGTTTTCGGGCGAGTACATCATGTACGGCGACAACAGCCTGGTCACTCCGCAGTGGCGTCGTACCAATTCAGACGGCAGCGCGTGGACGTGGCCGCGCAAGGAATTCGATCCCTCGTCTCGACGCCCCGATATGCCAATCCACGCCTCGCTCATGGCGCTGAAATCGGTCGCGGCCGAAAACGCGACGCCACCAGCCGGCTTGGCGGCCAACCGATTCGTCACGCGTGGTACCACACGATTGATCGGCGGAACGATTGAATTCCGCACGGGCCTCACGGGCACCATGAGCAGCACGTACCTGCACGGGTACTACGACGACCTCTCGTTCAACCGCTGCATGCTGCAGTACCCACCACCGTACTTCCCGACCACGGGGCATTGGTCACGGAGTCAGTACTACGAAGTGAACCCGCTGGGTTTTTCGCCGACCTCATGGTTCGCTGGGCGCTGACACTTCTGCCACCAAGCACCTCCCCCAATTCGCTGGTGTCCCATGACGATTCACCGCAAGAACGCTGCTGAGCGCCATGCCGTCCGCGCCCGGCATGGCATCGCACTCATTGCGGTGCTGTTCATCGCCGTGGTGGCCACGGTCATCGCGCTCGCCTCGGCGTCCATGGCCGTCTCCGGCAAGCTCGTGCTGGCCGGCTCCGATCGCAGCGCCGCTGTCGACGACGCCGCTATTTCGGCGCTGGAAATCGAACGGTCGCGACTCAACGCCAAGCTCGATTCGGTGCCCGTTGACGGA
>JANMRE010000248.1:0-4146 GCA_031370885.1 Gemmatimonadaceae bacterium | reverse complement strand
GCGGCCAGAATGGCAACGGCCACACTGATCGCCAAACTGCCTTCGTCGAGCTGAATGACCGGATTGCCCCGTGAGGTCACCGCCTCTGTACCACCCATCAGCGCCTCGAGCGAGACCGGGATCGCGGCGTTGCTGTGCGGGAGCCAGCGCCAGACCGCCGTCACGCCACCAACGAGGACCACGTAGTACACGATGGCCCGCACGATTAGCCGCGTGGCGGCATTACTCTGGAACGACGAGTCGGACACGCACGATCTCCGGCCTGGAAGCGATGATCCCCGCGCCACGGCGAGTGCTGTGGAGTATGACAAGTATCGTGGAGGCCCGCGCTTCCCGCCATATGCAGATCCACTCGATGCCCTTCGCTGCGATACCGACCGTCACCAGTGGCGCTTGCAGCGCACTTACCCGCACGCCAATTTCGCCCGATGACACGAGATACCCTGCGCTCGACCAGCCTCGCGATGGTGCTCGCCCTCGCCGCCGTGGGTGGCGTTGAATGCACCGCGTCTGCGGCTCCGGCCCACGCGATTCCGGGGGCACCGGCGCGTACCGCGACCCGCCCTTCGCTGATCGTGCTCATCGTTATCGATCAGTTTCGCGCCGATTACCTGCAGCGATTTGGATCGCAAATGACCGGTGGCCTCGCGCGACTCATGCGCGGTGGGGCCTGGTTCACCGACGCGCATCACGATCACGCCATCACGGAAACGGCCCCAGGGCACGCCACGCTGTTGTCGGGACGCTTCCCGCGCTCCACCGGCATCATGATGAACAGTATCGGCGTGGAAGACGAGACGGCCCCGCTCATCGCAAATGGCTACGGACCGGGTGCGTCACCCCGCCGGTTTCTCGGGACAACATTGGCCGACTGGATGCGCACCGCCGACGGCAAGACGCGCACGCTGTCGCTCTCCATGAAAGATCGCGCCGCTATTCTCCCCAATGGCCGCGCGCCCAGCGATGTGTACTGGTATTCGCCCGACGGACATTTCGTGACCAGCAGTTATTATCGCAAGTCCCTCCCCGACTGGGTGAAGTCTTTCAATGACCGACAAGTGCCGGCCACATACGCGGGCAAGCATTGGACCTTGCTGCTGCCCGACAGTGCCTATCACGAGCGGGATAGCGTGGAGATCGAAGGGGCGGGACAGCAATTCATGTTTCCGCATCTCATGCCAACCGATCCGTTCGACGCCGTGAACCTCGTGCGCGCGTCGCCGTACATGGACGACATCACCGCCGCGTTCGCCCTCGCCGGCGTGCGCGGAATGGAATTGGGGGCGACGCCGCGCACCGATCTGCTCACCATTTCGCTCTCCACCACCGACCTCGTGGGGCACCGCTATGGTCCCGATTCGCGCGAGATCCACGATCAGGTGCTGCGCGTGGATCGTGTGATCGGCCGCTTTCTCGATTCGCTGTACGCCATGCGTGATTCAGCGACCGTGACGATCGTGCTGACATCGGACCACGGGGTGGGACGCATTCCGGAACTTGCGGCGACCACGGTCACCCCAATGCCCGTGCGCGTCTCGTTGGAATCGGTGCTGCCCGCCGTGCGCGCGCGGCTGCGCGCGGCCGGTATTGATACCAATGCATTCGTCATGGAACAGAACATCGTGCAGCTCGATCGCGCCGCGTTCCGTCGCAAGTCGCTCGACCCGGACACGCTGCTGGCGTTCTTTGCCGCCACGGCGCGAAAAGAGTTCGGTGTGGCGCGCGTCGATCGGTTTCGCGACCTCCTGGCTGATTCGGCCAAAGACGTCATCGCGCGGCGATGGGCCCATCAGTTTCCGGCGACGGTCAATATCGAGATGCTCATCACCCTGACCCCGATGAGCACCTGGGGCGGCAACGTGGCATCGCACGGATCGCCGTACGACTACGACTCGCACGTGCCGCTGATCTTCTCAGGCTTTGGCGTACAGGCCGGAACCTATCGCGGATTCGTGCGCACGGTGGATGTCGCACCAACGCTCGCTGCGCTGATCGGTGTCAAACCGGCAGAGCCGCTCGATGGGGTGGCCTTGCGTCAGGCCCTGCGCGCTACGACCGGAGGGGTGAGCAGGTGAGGGAGAGGGTTGAGCGTTGGCGGGGTGAGCGGTGAGGGTAGAGGGTCACGGTCGGGACTCTATCCGGTATCTACCCTCACCGCCTCCGCCCTCACCCCTTCCGTTGCTCACACCTCAAGCCGGAGGGGTGAGCGCCTGCAGGGTTGAGCGTTGGAGGGGTGAGCGGGGGGGGGGAGCAGTGAGGGTAGAGTGTCTCTGCCCTCACCGCTGACCGCTCTACCCTCACCCCTGCACTTGCTCACTCCTCTTAATGGCGGCTACCTCCACAATCCGCATCGCCCCCGCGTCGGGTGGCATTTCCACCGCGCTCACCAATGCGCGCACAATCTGGTCGAGCGATACGAGCCCCAGCCGTTGAGCGCCCTCGCGCCACGCCGGCACGAGTTCCCCGAGCAGGTAAAGCGGCGTGAGCACAACCGGCCACCAGTGCCCCGGCCCCAGCACGTACCACGGACGCAGCACCGTCGCGGTTAGCCCCGCCTCACGAATGGCCTGTTCACCCGCCGAACGCGCGGCCACGTACGCCTTCATCGTGGGCGCCGGATGGGCCACACTCACGTACACAAGATGGTGCACCCCTGCGCCCTGCGCCGCCTGCGCGATGGCACGGGCCGATGCCAGATCCACGTCAACAAACAATTGCGCTTTCGACGGGTTGGGATGCGGCGTGCCCACGAGGTGCACGATCGTGTCATCGGGTGCGAGCACCAACGTCAGCGCAGCCGCGTCGAGTGCGTCACCAATCACCGCGGTCGCACCCACCGGCACCCGTGACACCGACGCCGCGCGCGACAGAACGCGCACCGCATGACCACGCTCCAGCAGCACCGGCACGAGTCGGCGACCGATGTAGCCGGTACCACCGGTGACGAACACAGCGCGCGACATCAGCCCGGCACGATCAACGCCTTCACCACGGTGCGTTCGGCCACCGCAGCCAATGCCTCGTTCGCCTGCTCCAACGTGAATCGCTGCGACAACGCGTCAAGCCAGGGCAATCGCCCACCCTGATGCGCCAGCAGTTGTACCGCACGATGGAAGTGCGAGTAATCGCAGCCCCAGCATCCACGTACCTCGGCGTGCTTGCGATTGAGCTGCGTGTGCGGATTGATCGTGACCGGACCCGCGTCGGTGTATTGCCCGGCCACCACTACCACACCACCATCACGCACCAGATCCAACGCCTGACTCACCGCCGATGGATCGCCCGACACTTCGATAACGATGTCCACGCCGCGCCCCTCGTTGGCCGCACGGACCGCCGACACACGATCACCATGCGGCATGTCCAGACCGACAGTGGCTGTGGCGCCCATGCGTGTGGCAAACGCAAGACGAGCCGCTGGGGCACCCACCGCAATCACCGACTGCGCGCCGGACAACGCAGCCAACGCAATCGCCGCCTGACCCACTGGTCCAGCGCCGAGCACTGCCACCGAACTACCAAGCCGGACGCCACCGCGTTCGACGGCGTGCATCGCGGTTACCAGACCACATCCGCCGGCAATGAACTGCGCCGGGTCAACCGACGGGGGCAGTCGCAGCATCTTAACCCCCGGCTTCATCCAGATGTGATCGGCCCATCCGCCTAACGGGCCGTCGACAGTGCCGTAGGTGATGCCATACACTTTGCGATGCGGGCAACGCGTTGTCTGCTTTGTGACCAGACACTCGTAGCACGAGCCGCAGGTCTCATGCACATCGAGAAACGTGACCAGATCCCCCTCGCGAAACGGCACGCCTTCGATGTCGCGCATCGTACCGCGAATCTCCGCCAGATAGCCCACCGAGACATGACCGGGCACGATGGGGTATGGCACCCCTGAGAGCCGCCCGTGATGCAGATGCACATCGGTGCCGCACACTTCTGAGTAGAGCGTGCGCAACATTGCACTGCCCTGCGTCAACGTCGGCCACGCCAGCTCACGCAGTACGATGGGTTGGTGCGGCGCTGGCATGACCGCCGCGCGAACGGTGCGTGTCATGAAAATGCTGGTCGGCTTGGGTTCACTCGCCGCGCCAGAGAGGCGCTGATTCCCTTGGGAAGTCGCATGCGGCGATTCTGCGCTCC
>JANMRE010000098.1:0-2534 GCA_031370885.1 Gemmatimonadaceae bacterium | reverse complement strand
GACGCGCGGCCCGCCGCGCGAGACTGGTCGTCGCTCGCACTGTCGTGATCCGCCGCATCACGCACGGCGGGCGGGAATCAACGCGACGTCTCGCGTGTCCTACTGTGCACGCATACGACGCGCGCTATAGATATCCACAATTCGCGAAAGACGGCGTGTCAGGACCGACACGAACTAGCAGTCCCGCGCGCCGGTAGCCGCCGAACTCTTGGGAGGAGTTCGGCGGCTACCGGCTATTCGTTGGCCCGCACAATCACCGCCGTGCCATAGCACAGCACCTCCGTCACTCCGCTCATCATTTCGTTGGCGTCGTAACGGATCCCGATCACCGCGTTGGCACCGGCGACGTGTGCGTGCTGTAACATGGTATCGAACGCCTGCCCCCGCGCCCGTTCGGCGAGTTCGGTAAAGAGTGAGATGTTGCCGCCGAAAATGGTCTGCAACCCGGCGCCCAAGGTGCCGATTACGGAACGCGAGCGCACGACAACACCGCGGACCACGCCCAGCGACTTGGTGATGGTGCAACCGGGAAGCTCGAAGGCGGTGGTGGTCATCTCATGCGGAAAATCAAACGTCTGTGAATGAACGATTGAAGACACCGTGATGCTCCGGATCAAGGGGTCGAGCGTTGACAGGCCCTCCAACAGCCGCGCAGGCGTTGCGCCATGACTCAGCGCATGTGCTCCCACGCCAGTGACGCGATCTCACCCAACGCCTGCCCCGCCACGACAGCTGGATCGCCCTTCACCACCGCGAGGTTGTTCACGTAAATCGCAAACGCGAAGCGACGACCACTCTTTGCCGTGAAGTATCCGGCAAGTCCCTTACCGGTCACAAGCGTACGGCGATTGAGCGGATCGTACTTCGCGTACGTTCCGGTCTTGGCAAACACCTTGCCGGCGCCTGGGGCGTCAACCTGTATGGCGGCGAGCGTGCCGTCCTTCCCCAGCACCGGCAGCGCTGCCCGGAATGCCGCCGCCCACGGACGCGTGTCGATCAGCGCAAGATAGCGACTCATGAACCGCGGCGAAAACAACGCATCGCCACCCGCGCCATCGCCCTGCACGGCGCCATCAAGATCGATATTCTCACGCTGCAGCCAGTCGTGCGCCAGATCAAATCCGTTCTTCCCGGCACTGCGTGACGCGGGCAGGGCCGCGAGCAACAACGGAAAGTTGCTGGCGTGCAGATTCTGACTGGTCTTGAGCAAAACCACCGCCTCCGCCGTCAACGGGAGCGACACATGCTCGGCGACCGTCATCGAATCGACGTAAAAGCGCGACAGCGCGCTCAGGTCCAGCGCGCGAAACCCGAGTCGAGGAAGAACCTGCACGCCAACGTCGGCCAGCACTTCGCTGAAGGCGATCTCGGCAAAGCGTCGCGGTGATGACACTGGCCACCGCAGGTTCATGGGCGCGCCACGCGGCACACGCCCCGACAACACCATCGCCCGGTGATCGACGCTGCTGCTGTCTTCGGTTGTGACCACCGTGCTGGCGCTGCCGGAATCGCCGGTGGTAATTCTCGCGCGCACCGTGAGATAGCCCGTACGCGGTGACATCACCACGAGTGCCGCATCGCCCGCCTTTGCACCCGGAGTGACCACGATGTCAATAACATTGTCGTTCACGACCATCGGCGACATCACCACGCGCGTGCCCAGCTCGCGATCGCCTTCGGCGAACAGCGATGCATCGACGATCACCTGACCCGTGACCGCAGTGATGCCGCGCGCCGCGATCTGTTTGGCGATGTCACGCAAGGTGAGCAACGGATCGGTCGCTATCGGTGGCCCGCCGTACGAGTGATCGCGATCGACAAACGTGTAGCTGCCGTTGGGTTGCCGACGGCCCGACAGGTTCGGATCGCCACTCGCCACCAACACAAGATCACCCTCCACGACGCCATTGCGAATCGGTCCCGTGCGATAGACCCGCGTATGGAATTGGTGGTCAGGCCCCAACACCTCAAGGGCCGTACCCATCGTGAGCAGTTTGGTGGTCGATCCCGGTACGAACAGTCGGTTGCCATTCACGCTGGCGACAATCTTTTTCGCGTCCAGATCATAAAACTCCATCCCCCAGCTCGCATGTGCAAACTCGGGTCGATCCGTCACCGCGCGAATACGGGCATCGGGCGCCGGTTGCGCGACGAGTATGGTCGACGCGCACACGGCAACAAGGAACAGCACTCGGCGCACAGGCCTGAACTCCGTGAGAGATGATTAACGAGCCGCCAGTTGCACGAAACTCGCGCCGCCCCGCTCCATCGTCAACGTGCGGCGTCGCACCTCCCACTTTCAAACTATGTGTGTAGTTGACAAACGCCACGCCTCTCGGCATTATCAACCCTCACCCTCGTGGATTCGGGCTCAATGGAATTGCTTCTTGCCTCTGCGTCCTCTGGTGCGTCAGGTCAAGCCTCACTTCTCTCGTGCACTGCAAGGAGTCACCATGTGAACTGCCTATGACACATGTAGCGAAGCGGGCGGCCGTGTCGAGTAATCGCGCGGTCGAAGCCTCGTGACGCGAAGA
>JANMRE010000083.1:0-11175 GCA_031370885.1 Gemmatimonadaceae bacterium | reverse complement strand
GCTGCGCACGCAACCGACGAACGCCGCCGCCTGGCATCAGTTCGGCATGCTGCACTGGGCCATGGCGGCCTCAGGTCGCCGTGGCGGATACATCGACGATACGCGCGTAATCAATCTGCTGCGCGGCGCCGACAGCGCACTGCGTTTGGCAACCAAGTTTGCGCCCGACAGCGCGCAGTACTGGGTGACGCTGGGACGGTTCAACCTGCAGTCGGATGTCGCGTCGATGCACTTTGCGGCGTCACGGCAGATGGAGAATGCGTACAAGGCGGCCACGCGCATCAATGACTCGCTGTTCATGGCGATGGGCGCCGACGAGATCGGCAGCGCCATCTGGCGGCGCTATGAAACAACGGTCAATCTCGCCATGCCGGTCAATGGTGGACATGTGCAGCTGCAGACAAACGCGCGGTGGCGCCGCGGTCTTGCGAAGGACTTCCTTGAGACGTTTGCGAAGAAGATCGAACCACCAACCGGTACCGCCGACTACACTGCAGCGCTGGCGCGATTTCGCGCGGCCGAAGCAATCGGGCCGACCAATTTGCGCTACAGTCGACACCTGTTCATGGCGCTTGCCGAGCGTGCGCGATGGGCAGAACTGCTGACAACCGCGAATGCGCGTGCCGCTCGATCCCCGTTCGACGCACAAGCCCGCTTTGCCGCGGGCCTGGCGTTGCATCGGCTGGGGCGCGACTCACAGGCGAAAGCCGTGTTCGACTCGGCCATGTCCATGATGGATCCGGTCGACCGCGCGAGTCTGTTTCGCCTGACACGCGTGGTGCCGCCGGGCGCCAACGCGTTGACAGGCAAGCGCGCCGGTGACTCAGCGTCGATGACGATGGCGAGCGTCGCGCAGGGTGAGGTGTTGAGCCAATTGTACTGGCTGCTGAGCGACCCGCTCATGGCGACCGCGGAGAATGAACATCAACTGGAGTTCATTTCGCGCGTGGTGTACGCGGACATGCGCTGGTCCGACGACGATCTCGAATTGCGCGGTGCCGATACGGATCGCGGTGACATTTTCGTGCGCTATGGACCGCCTGACGTGGAGATGACGATAGCTGGCAAGGCCAGCGTGCAGCAGGCCGTGGACCCCACTTTCGTTTCCCAACCGGTCATGTCCAGCCGTGAAGAGGGCGGCGCGACGATTATCTGGCAGTACCGTTCGGGCGACGTGTTCTTCTTCGACATGGCGGCTGGCTTCGCAACCGCGCGACTGCCGTTGCCCGATCAGCAGTATGTGGCCGACGTCAAGAGTGTCAAGCCGGTGTCGTGGGATAATCTCGGGTTGGTGAGCCGGGTGGACAGCATGGATGTGCGACTCACGCGTTTCCGTGCGATTGGAGATTCGGCTGATGTGGTCGTGGCCGCCAATGTGTCGTTGGAGTCGCTGCTGCGGGACGTGGAGATCGTGGACCCTGAGGTGTCGATCGACTTCCGCGTGTACGACGCGCTCGCGCGCACGCATGGCGCCGAGTCAACTCGTGCGTCGCTGCATGCCGATTCGGTGACGAAGACGGCAACCCGCGCGTGGGTGCGACGCATTGGTAAGGGGATCAACATCGTGCGCGTGGAGGCGATGCAGCGCGACGCGGGTCGGGCCACGCGCGCCACCATGCGGGCGGAACCAGACACCGCAAAGGGATTCGGCGTCAGTGACGTGTTGCTGACCAACGCCCGCGCCAAGGAGCCACCGGCCAACGTCACCAGTTGGCGCATGCTCGGCGTCGAACCGTCCAACGGGGTATTTCGGTCGGGTGACAGGATCGGACTGGCCTGGGAAATTTACGAGCTCACCGATGTGTCGCAGGCGAATGCGTATCGCGTGTCCATCACGGTGGAGCGTGTCAACCGCATTGGTGCGGCGGCGCTGGCCATGCGCGTGCTGGACGGACTCGGCTCGGTGCTCCGACAGGGCGAAAGCAGTTCGGATCGATTAGTGCTGTCGTTCGACCGCAAGGTTGCCGCGCGCGCGACGCAGGTGGAATACATCGCACTCGACTGGATGGGCGAGTCGCGCGGTGACTATCGGCTGCGCATTGAGGTGACAGATCTCAATGGGCAGAAGAAGAGTTCGCGTGAAACGACATTGACCATTCGATAGTGTGTTGTCTCCAACACGTTTTCCTCCTCACTTCACCGACATACCGCCATCCGCCGCCATCACGGCGCCGTAGATGGTTGCCCCGGGTCGCAATGTCACTCGCGGAGCGGCCACAGTGGTGCGCGTGCTGGCAATACCCACAACGGCGGCACCAATCACCACCGTGGTTTCGGAAATCACCGGACCGCTCAAACGCGCGCCGTCCTCAACAACAAGACGACCGCGCGCGGTGATACTGCCCATCACGACGGCACCCGGCTTCAAGTGCATTGTCCCGTGCGCCTTGATGGAGCCCTGCACGCGCGCTCCCTCGCCGACCACGACGTTTCCGAGTACGATGAGCGATCCGGACAGCGACGAATTCGCGGGGATCACCAGATCACCGCGCACGCGCCAGTAGTTGGCGCCGAGTGCGATCGCGTGTTCCGGCGTGAACGGTGTGTACGATGACATGGGCATGATGGGCGTCTCGAGCGTTCCGCCACCCCCCACGCGAACCATCGGCGCATCAAGACGGTCGAATCGTACACCTGCTTCAAGAAGGATCTCGCGATCCGACGTGGCGCGTCCCATCAGAATGGTTCCCGTCGCCGCTTCCAAACGCCCGTTCGCATGCACCCAACGCAAGACGCTCGAGCCGGGATCGAGCGTGACGTCGCGTTGGCCCAGAATGGCCCGGTAACTGCTGTTCGGGCCACCATGAAACGTTCGTCGCGCAAGGCACTCGGCGGCCACGCTCGTTCCTGCAGGAAGCGGCGTGTCGTCCATCAACACCACGATATCGGTGATTGGCTGACGCGTTGGCGCGACCGGCGCCATAGCGTTGTGCACGCGGACAATGCTGCCATCGGAAAGCTGCGGTGGTACGGACGTGCCGAGCAGTCCTTCTGTGGTCATGCGGGACGCGAACGATGTAGCAAAATACGTGAGCAGTCCCGAGTCCTGACCGACTGCATTGAGCGGCGAGGCATCCTGAGGACGCATCAGTTCCCAGACCGCAGGAATAAACGGGATCGCGATCCAGGCGATGGTTCCGGTCACGACCAGTGCGAACACCAGTTCGGGAGACATGTCAGCGGTCTCCCTGGCCGCGGGTGATGCTGCCGTTGCCGGCGCCCGGTGGTGACGGGACGATGCGCGCGGCGCGATATCGTTCGGTTTTCTGCCATTCCACGGGTCGCCCGCGAAGCCAGGAGGCACGCGACAACGATGCGCGGGCCACCGACAGCGTGCTTACGAGAAATCCCAGCAGCAGGAAGGGAAGCATGCGAATCCGCTCACGTGATCCGTCAAGACGACTGGCCGTGGCGACCTGAAAGAACGCCGCGAAATTTCCCACGGTGTTGAACGACGAGATGCCCAACACCGTGAGCCGTCCCCATTCAGGCGGGTAGCCCGCATAGAACAGGACGATGGTGCAGATCCAGCCCATGAGCAGCACCAGCGGCACCACGAATACACCCAGCAAGAGCACGCCATCGAGCACTTGCCACCACGGCAACGCGCGGCGGTTGCGCATGAGCGCGGCCACGTAGAGCACGAGAGTCTGATTGTGTCCCTTGGCCCAACGCTGAATTTGCCGGATTCGCGTGTCCCACGTTTCGGGCACCTCTTCGTAGCACTCCGAGCGGTTCTGGTACACGACATCCCACCCGTTCATGACCAGGCGCACCGTGAGGTCGGTGTCTTCGGCCAACGACTCAATGCGCCAGCCTCCAACTTGTTCAAGCGCGACACGACGCACGCCGCCAACCGTACCGCCATACTGCGGCACGAGACGCAGATTCATGCGCGCCTGCTGGTCGACCTGATACCCACCGGCGCGCTCGAGATCGAGCAGTCGGGTGAGCAGCGATTTCCCGACGTTGAGTGGAACCACGCGCCCCATCACCGCACCCACTTCCGCGTCGAAGAATGGGGCAGCCAACTGCTGCAGCAGTCGTGGTCCGGGGATGTAGTCGGCGTCGAACACCATGTAGATCTCACCGGTGTTCGCCGCCATGGCTTCAGCCAGTGCGGCGGCCTTGCCAGGAATGCCGTCGTCGCGCAGAAACGGAAAGATGCGCTCCGGATACGCGTCGGCGTACTCCTGCATGATGGCGCGCGTGTCGTCCTTCGACCGATCATCGATCGGAATGATGCGCAGCTTCTCGACCGGATAGTCAACCGACAGCAGCGCGTCCAATGAATCACGGATCACCCGCCCTTCGTTGTGCGCGGGCACAAACACCGTGAGCATCGGCCAATCGGCATGAATGACGTCAACGTACGGCTGACGATGACGCCCGAACAGGCGATTGAGTGTAAAGAAATAGTGGCGCAGCGTGTAGAGCGCGAGCACGCCGATGCAGATCCACAGGCCGACGTTGGCAAGCGCGAGAATCATGCGACCGAGGGGTTGGTGACTGACGACGAACCGGTGGCGGGCGTGCCGCTGCCCGCGCGACTCACGGTCGCGGTACCTCCGGGCGGCGTCATGCGCGGGGCCTTGTAGGGCGGCATCGGTTCACGGCGATCGGTGGAATCGAGGACGCTGTCCGACCGCCAACTCATGCCCCATCCGTAAAGCGCGACATACACGAAGACGTCCAGCAGCACGCCGAACACAAGGAACAGGATGGGCATGGACAACAGCGTTCCGCGGTACAGCACCCAGGCATGCACAACCGCCTGCAGCGGCAGGAAGACGGCGAGATGCGACAGCAGCATGGTGGCGAGCAACAGCTTCTGCCACAGCGGAAAGTCGAAGATGAAAAACGTGAACGACACGAGCACCGGTGCCAACAGCAGGATGACCACACCGCACACGAGCAAACCGGCCACGTACTGCGACATGGCGTAGCTGAACGGCGGTGCCGCAAAACTGAACCACACCTGGGCGGTGAGTTGAATCACGGCCAACGCGCGCAGGAAGTACCCCAACGGCGTGTAGCGACCGCGCAAGAGTGCGCCGGGAATGGCCAGGGCGGCAACCAGAATCCATCCGGAACGAAGATCGAGTGCCGCGGGCCAGTTGGATTCGGCCGTATAGAAGGGAATCGCCACGGCGACCGGGCCGATCTCCACGACGCGCGTGGCGACGACACCCGGCAGTCCGAGCGGCACGCGCAGCACGTCGAAAATCCAACGCCAGCCAGTCAGCAGCGGATCAAGCAGCACGAATACCATCAGCGAGAACATCAGCGGCAGCACGATCAGGTCGATCAGCAACCAGCGACTGACCTCGAGCCCGATCATGGAACGATGCGGCGCGATGCGTCCACCGCGGAATCCGCGGTCGCGCAAGATGTCAATGCGACGGGAGGGCCTACCAGTAACGCGCGACACCGACGGTGACTCCGGAACGGGTGTAATAGGGATTGTGATACCAATCGCCCTGCACACTGATGGCGAAGGACGTCGTCAGTTTTTCGCGCCAGGCCAGCGCCCCTTCCTGCGACTGAAAGCGCTGCAGCGTGGTTCCGCTGCGCACGACCTGCCAGCCTTCAGAACCGCCGATGCCCCGCAGCGAAAACGTCCGTCGCGGAGACGGTGTCCAGACCGTGGTCGTCGACAGGCGATGCGAGCGGATGTTTCCCGGACGACTCGTGTTGTAGCGCCCACCCACTTCGATCATGACGGCGTGCGGCGCGTACCAGGCCAGCGACGCAATGCCCGCGAGATCCGACAGTTCCGTGACCGACTTCACATACGACACGCCACCGGTGGCCTGCCAACGACGGGCGGCGCCGAGTCGCAGACCAAGGGCTCCATCAACGCGGAGGCGCGGCATGATGGAAGCGCCACTGCCAACGCTTGCGCCGAGCATCTGGAAGACGCGTCCCGTCCAATCGTGCCGATGTGCCGCACCGATCTGCAGACCGTCTTCGCCGAATGCGCGCAGCGCCAGGGCGTCCAGATACCAGGTATCGCGTGCGGAGGGCCGCACGCCGCGAACGTACACACCCTGCCAATCGCCGTACCCGTTGGTGACCGATTGCGCGAGTGCGTTGGCTTCGACCCAGCGGCCCGGGAGTCCGCCGGCCAAGGGCGCTTGCGCGCGCACCGGGGCCGCGACCGCAACCACTGCGGCGAGGCCAACCGACGTCGCGAGCATCACGCGTCTAGTGCACATGCGACAGACGATCGAGGGTGGCATTGACTTGACTGCGATCGAGGCGTCGTGGTCCCCGCCGATCATGCGGATGTCGCAAGGCGGTGTCGACGACTTCGGCGATACGAATGGCCGCCTTGCCGTCGCCGAACGGGTTCTCGCCCGACGTGCGCTGCGCGTACAGCAGGTCGTCGGTCAGGAGCGCCGACGCGCGCGCGAGGATTACTGTTGCGTCGGCGCCAACGAGTTCTCCAAAGCCGGCGCGAACGCACTCCGGACGCTCGGTGGTATCGCGCAAGATGAGGATTGGTTTGCGGAACGAGGGCACTTCCTCTTGAATTCCACCAGAGTCGGAGAGCACCAGATACACGCGGCGCATCACTTCGAGCAGATCCGGATAGGGCAGCGGATCGGTGAGGTGAATGCGATCCGTATTGGACAGGCGACGGAAGACCACGTCGCGTACGCGCGGATTGAGATGCACCGGGAACACAATCTCCACGTCGTGCAATTTCACGATCGACTCGAGCGCGTCGCAGATTTCCTCGAGATGTTTGCCCATCGACTCCCGACGGTGCACCGTGGTGAGCAGCACGCGGCGCGACGACCAGCTCACGTTGTTGAGCGCTGGTGTGTCGAAGTGGGCGCGCGGGGTGACCATCTGCAGGGCATCGACCACCGTGTTGCCGGTCACGAAGATATCGCCCTCGGGGATTCCCTCGGACACGAGATTATTGCGTGCTTCGTCGGTGGGAGCGAAGTGGATATTGGCCGTGCAGGTGGCGATGCGACGATTGACTTCCTCGGGGAACGGACTGCTCAGGTCGAACGAACGGAGGCCGGCCTCGATGTGTCCGATGGGTATGCCCTGATAAAACGCGGCCAGCGCCGCTGCCGTCACGGTAGACGTATCACCTTGCACCAGCAGAAAATCGGGTTGCTTTTCGAGAAAACAATCGGTGAGGGCCTGCATGGCGCGTGAGGTAAACACGCCGAGATTCTGTCCGTTCTGCATCAGTCCGAGATCGACATCGGGAGTGATCCCGAACACGTCGAGGGCCTGCTTGAGCATCTCGCGATGCTGCGTGGTTGCCACCACAAGCGGTTCGAGATGCGGATGTGTGCGCATGGCCGCGATGACCGGGGCCATCTTGATGGCTTCGGGCCGGGTACCGATGACGAGGCAGACGCGATGGTGGTCGCCGAGGCTGGACATGCGGACGGTAATTGGGTCGAGCGTGCAATCGTGCACCGGCGGCTGAAGCGCCGCTTCCTCAGGGACGCTGAGTCGGGCGGTCCGGTCACTTGTTCGGCACGTGCTGTTACCGTCTGGGCCACCCAAACCGATGCGCCCGGCCTGTTTCGCTCTGGGGTATACGAGAGACGGGCGGTCCCGTTACAGCGCGGGACCGCCCGTCAATATGGCTCAAACCACAGGGAGACGTCGAATGGTGCTGACGTCACCCGTCGCGTCGCGTCAGGCCGACAACGGCATCCGGTTGCGGCGGCGGGCGACGAAACCAAGGGCCAGCAGTCCGGCACCCATAAGGGCGTACGTTGACGGCTCGGGTACGGTGCTTACGAAGTCGAAGTTGGCATCGAGGGCCAGCGTTTGGTTGGGACCAAATCCCATACGGACGTTGTCCACGAAGCCGTGGTACGGGAGCGGCCACTGACTACCCACGCCGACGGCGATGCCGATGATCTTGGCCTCTGCGGTCTCGAGGCACCCACCCTGGCCCAGCAACTGCTGGAGTGCCGTTCCCGGAATTCCGCCCTGCCAAAAGGTGAACACGTTGTTTTCGCAGTTGGAGCCGACAAAGATGTTATCTGCCGTGCTCACGGTGGGCGGGCGATTGAACCAGAAGTTGCCGTTCTGCATGTTGTTGGTGGTGACCCACTGATCGACCAGTGTGGCCGAGCCGTTCAGGGCTTCTCCCCCACCGCGGTTGTAGTAGCCCTCCCAAATCAGTTCACTGATCGCGTCGTTCTTGTCCTGAATCACCAGTCGCATGACCGGTGTCTTGTACGACCAGTCGATGGAGGGCGTCGTCGTGTTCCATCCGGCGACCGATTCGCGATACCAGTCAAACGAAAGGTGGCTGAGCGACGCCAGCGTGCCGAATCCGCCGGGCGTGTTGGCGTAGCGGTAATAGAAGCCCCAGTCGGGATACTGTCCGCTTGGCGCGATGGCGCCGGTGGCATTCAGTTCAAGCGATCCGGAGCCATAGCCGCCGAATCCAACCCGGCCTCTGGTGGTCGTTACCTGAGCAAGTGCGCCGGCCTGAATATCGGGGTTCCAATTGATGGTATTCCCGAGAGTCGACGTCCCGTTGACCCCAACCACCTGCCCGGCCTGTGCCTGCAGGCTGAGCGGGAGGATGGCGGCTATCGCGGCAAGAAAACGAACGGTGCGCATGGTGGTTGAACCTCGATCCTGTGATGATGCGGTCACCAGCCTGTTCTGACCGCTCTGATGCCACGGATGTTATGCATGGGCCGTACCAAAGGCGGGCTCAAGCATAAGGTGGTATCACAGATGTCGAATGGGCCAAGGTGGTAAGAATATGCTTAACGTGTGTATTTGCAAAATGTTATACGGACGAGTTCGCGACGGCGAATGTCACGCCACCGGCACGAGGGTGGTTTGAGTTGGCGTCGGAGTTCGTCTGAGATGTGCGGCGCCGTGGCGCGATGCAACAGCGCATCGTTGCAAGAATGCAACAGAAAAGAGTAGAAAGTAAGGGAGTCGGAAGTCGGAGGTACTTCATACTGAGTAGGGAGTACTTCAACAGAGTAGGGAGTACTTCACAACAGAGTAGGGTGCATTCCTCAACGGGCGTTGACTTACGTTGGGGTACTCGACAGATTGGGTGTCTGTCGGAAAACTGATCTGGTGATTTCAGCGCAGGACATCCGGCAGGGTGGTTTTCCTCTTTGTGAAGTAGTTGCTCGGCGATCTGCGGCCGACACCTATGGGCCGTCCTTCGGGGACGGGGCGCGCGACCTTGGCGGCGTTACCGCGACGGGTTGCGCAGAGCAGCACCGGTTCCGGCGTCTGTGACGCGCGGGAACTCCCGAGAGCCAACGCAGCAATTTGACGTCGGTCTACACGGTTCAGGCCCAGCGCCTGTCACTGTGCCCGGCGCGCTTGGGTCCCCAGTCGCGCAGCAGTGGCGATTGCACCCGGCGGCAGCGGATGGACACCGGCTCTGCCTTGGCAGAGTGACTGGTCCAGCCGTTTTTTTGCTGGTGTTTTTCGTCGGGTCCGATCCTGACGCATTCGATCCTGACGCAGCTGTATTCGCCGTTCGCTGGGTTTTGCCCAACCACATTTCGTCAATACCTGGCGCCGCGCAAGCGGGCGCCGCCTGAAGACTATGCCGCGTTTGACCCCGCTTGAGCATTATCGCAACATCGGCATCATGGCCCACATTGATGCCGGCAAAACCACCACGACTGAGCGCATTCTCTATTACACGGGGAAGTCGCACAAGATTGGTGAAGTGCATGATGGTGCGGCCACGATGGACTGGATGGAACAGGAGCAGGAGCGCGGCATCACGATCACGTCGGCCGCGACCACCTGTTTCTGGGTGCGTCACGGTCAGTCGTTCGACAAGGGTGTCGGTCCCGAATACCGCATCAACATCATCGACACGCCGGGCCATGTCGACTTCACCGTGGAAGTGGAGCGTTCGCTCCGCGTGCTCGATGGTGCGGTGACGCTGCTCGATTCGGTGGCGGGTGTTGAGCCGCAAACCGAGACGGTGTGGCGCCAGGCCGATCGCTATGGTGTGCCTCGCATCATTTTCTCGAACAAGATGGACCGTGTCGGCGCGGACTTCGAGCGTTGCGTGGCGATGATTCACGATCGCCTGTCCAAGAGCGCGCAGCCGCTCCAGCTGCCGGTGGGGTCCGGCGAGCTGTTTACGGGGCATCTCGATGTCATCGAACGCAAGCAGTACATCTTTGACGACTCGACGTTGGGCAAGACGTTTGAAGTCACCGATGTGCCGGCGGAGTTCCACGATGCGGTCGAGAAGGCGCGTCACAAGCTGATTGACACGGTCGTGGAATACGACGAAGCGTTGATGGAGAAGTACCTGGCGGGCGAGGAGCTCACGCACGATGAAATTCGTCACGCGATCCGCGTGGCCACCTGCCTGGGCAAGTTCGTGCCGATTCTCTGCGGCGCGTCGTTCAAGAACAAGGGGGTGCAGGCGCTGCTGGATGCGGTGATCGACTACATGCCCGCGCCCGTCGACGTGCCGGCCATCAAAGGGCATCTGCCGCATCACGACGAAACGTTTGTCGAAGCGCCGATCACCGATGTGGCGCCGTTCGCGGCGCTGGCATTCAAGATTGCCACCGATCCGTTCGTTGGGAAGCTGACATTCTTCCGGGTGTATTCGGGGGTGCTGGCGTCGGGCAGCTACGTGTACAACAGCACGAAAGACAAACGCGAGCGGGTGGGACGTCTCCTGCAGATGCACGCCAACAAGCGTGAGGAAATCGAGGAAGTGCGCGCTGGCGACATCGCCGCCGCGATCGGCCTCAAGGACACGCGCACGGGCGACACGCTGTGCACGGAAGACCATCCGATCATTCTCGAGGCCATGAAGTTTCCGGCGCCCGTCATCGACGTGGCGATTGAGCCGAAAACCAAGGCCGACCAGGACAAGCTGGCGATTGCACTGATGAAGCTGTCGGAAGAAGATCCGACCTTCCGCGTGCACTCCGATCCGGAAACGTCGCAGACGATCATCTCGGGCATGGGCGAGCTGCACCTCGAGATCATCGTGGACCGCATGATGCGCGAGTTCAAGGTCGACGCGAATATCGGCCGCCCGCAGGTGGCCTATCGCGAGACGATCAAGAAGCGCGTCGAGAAGGTCGAGGGCAAGTTCATTCGCCAGTCAGGGGGCAAGGGCCAGTACGGCCATTGCGTCATCAACATGCAGCCGTCCGAGCCGGG
>JANMRE010000055.1:0-6436 GCA_031370885.1 Gemmatimonadaceae bacterium | reverse complement strand
CGGTACGAACACCGTCAACGGCGCACCCGATCCACTTGCTGCCATCGTACCGCGTGATCGGCGCCTGTTCCGCGGCCTTCAAAGCCGTCGGACAGTACAATTCACCCACACGAAGTCACGAAGAGCCCTATTTTGGTCATGGCGGCGTTCCGCGCGTTTCTGCGCACTGAATTGAAGCCGTTGATTGCCACGCGGTATCGCACCTCCGGCGAGACGGCGATCGTGGGCGAATCGCTGGCAGGGTTGTTTGTGGTGGAGACGTTTCTGCGTGAGCCCGCGTTGTTTGATACGTACCTGGCGTTCGATCCGAGCCTCTGGTGGAACAACGGCGAATTGGCAGCGCATGCCGGCGATCTGATGCGTGCGTCGGCGCACGCGGCGCTGACGACGAGTAAAACGCTATTTCTCGCCAGCAGCGCCGAGGCGAGTATCTCCGGCCACACGCAACAGCTGGTGACGGCCCTTGAGCGGGGGGCATTTCCGCGTGTCCACTGGGAGTACGTGCCGATGCCTGAGGAACACCACGCCACCATTTACCATCCTGCGGCGTTGCGCGCGTTTCGCACGGTATTCAAACCGCCGGTGCCACCGCCGCCGAGCGATCACTGAGGGCGAGACGGTGGCGCCAGAGAGAGGACGGAGCGGTGAGGATCCTGAGGTGTGAGCAACTGCAGGGGTGAGGGTAGTGCGGGGGGTAGTGCGGTGAGGGGAGAGCAGACGACTCTGCCCTCGCCCCTCGCCGCTCTACCCTCACCCCTGCAGTTGCTCACACCTCAAGCCCCTCATCCGGCATACGTGTACGCGAAGCCGGCTTTCTGCGCGCGTTGCACAGCGACGACTCCGGCCGCCGCCATCCGCCCGCCCGGAATGAGGTTCGCGGCAAGATCCGCCTCGATTTGCTTCGCGTTGCCCGACTTTCCGGCGAGTTGTTTGGCAAAAAACGACGTGGCCGCGCCGCAGATCGCGAACTGCACGCCGTGCGAACGAATGCCGGGCAGGTTTGCGCCCGCTTCACCCTCCACTTCTTCGTGCAGCAGGAAGTTTCGAGTGGCCGCTTTTTTCGTGGTGGGGTCGGTGATGGTGAGCATGGAGACAAAGGCGGGGTATTTCGCCCACATCGCGTCATTGTAACCGAATGGCGTCGCGAAATGACGGAAGCAAACCACGATGCTGTTGTCGGCGTCCTTCGTGCCGAGTTTTTCGGCGCTGAACTTGACGAGGTTACGCGCGAACATCACGCCGTCGGGTGCACCGGCGATGGCCGTGCAGTCGTAGATGACTTTGTTGACACCCTTCATGCCGCCAAACCACGTGTCCAGTTCATCAGCCAGCGGTGCGGCATCGGCGACCGAAGGGAGAACGGCTCCGCTGCCGACCGCCGCGCCGAATGCGGCAGCGCCGGTGGCCAGACGGGCAAGGAACGAGCGGCGGGGAACGGTGGGGTCGTTCATGGCGTACCTCAGTAAGGCGGGCCGGGTTCACGGGCAGATGCGAGTCGAACCGGTCCGGCGAGTGCCCGAAAATGCAGCGTTCCGGGCGCGTGTCAAGAAGGAGCCGCCGCCACGACCAACACGGCCCAATCTACTCGGTGAGCTACGACGGACGCTCGGAAAGTTCTACACGTGGAGCGATGTCCGCAGCGAAAGCTTGGCGTACGGTATTCGCAATCCGCCGCATTTTGCGTGGGATCGAAAGAATGGGGCGAAAACGCTGCTCCAAATCATTCGCGAGAAAAACGTGACGCCAGTCATGGCGTTCACTGAGGAGTGGTACAGCGCCGGGGGTGCTCCCGGCACGAAAATATGCCGGGAGATCCACGCACGCGGCGATCAGAGGAATGGCGGCGGCTTTGGCGGAGCCCCGTGATCGGTATCGCCGTCGTGGCACAACCGAGAGCCAGCATCGGGCTTCACGCTGTACTCAAGGTTGCAGATGGCTTTAAACACCTTCTTCTGCCAATCATAAACGTTTTCGGCGGGAACGCCAACGGGTTGCGCGCTCCGTCCAAGGTAGAGGCTCAAGTCATCGGTCACCTTTTTGACAGCGGCCAATTCCGTTTTCAGTTTTGCAATTTCGTCCCGCGCTTGTTGGTCACCGCTTCCTGAGCCACCACTGCAGGCTGCCAAGGTCAACATGGTGACGGCGGGAACGAGAATGAACCGACGGACATGCATGTCACACCTCCAAAGGGTCAGGGTGAAACGCGAGCGGGGCGAACGGCATCCTGCGGTGGAGCAAGGTGCTGCAATCGTGATCGATACTCGTCTGCTTCATGGCGTCTGTTCAGCGAGTCTGCCGCTTGCACGCGTATGCGGAGACTCGCCGGAAGAAAGGCAACATAGACCATGGGTTCCGGATGATCAAACACCGAGGCGACACTCAGCGCGCCGCTGAAATCACGCCGGGCGAGCAATAATTCTGCGAGTTGCAGGCGCTCGACGGCAAGGGGCAGTGCCAAAGACCAGCTGAGCGAATCGCTGGGTGGTGCCGGACGCAAATTGCGGAGGAGACTTATTGTCCCGGTGGTGTCGAGCGCGAGCAGGCGTAAATGGGCGCCGAGGGCGTTTGACAGGAGTTCGGCGGTTGGATCGTTGTGGCGCGTCGCCAGGAGTGCGAGCGAATTTTGAAGAGAAGCGACCGTTGTGACATTGCGTTGACCGGCTTCCCAAATGCCAAAAAGCCACAGCAGCCAGCTCCGGCCGGTAATGGTGGCAAGTGCGTTATACGAGGGGCCCCAACGCTGCTGGGCAAAGGCCGCAACACGGGCCGCCTGTGCGGCAACCGGAAGGCCCGCAGCCTCGTCAACGACGTACGCGGTCATCAACGCCTGGAGGACACCGGCTTTCACGACCGAATCCACCAGGGTAACCACCTCGTTTGTGCGTCCCTGAGCGGCCAGCACTGATTGCAATCCCAACACTGCGCCGTAGTGTACATCTGGGCTCGCTGCGAGTAACGCACGAAACGCCCCCTCGGCGCACGCCAACTGTCGCCCGGCGGCGGCCAGCGACTTGGCCGCCCTGAGGCCGGCGCGGGGACTGGATCGTACCGCGGCATTCCATGAGTATCGAGCGGCGCCGCGACTCACGCAGGCCAACATCATCTCAAGGTGTTCGTTCACGTCCGCTGGCGGAGACGTGGCGCGCAGTTGTTTGATGAGGAGGCGCGCCTCCTCGGTGCGCCCCCCCCTGAGCGCGATTTCGGACAAATGAACGAGGGGAGGCGTGAACGCACTGTCCGACGCGACCGCTTCACGAAACTTCACTTCGGCAAGCGAATCCAGCGAAACTCGAAGCGGTACCAGGTGAAAATAGACCTCACCGAGTTGCATCAACGCTTCTGGCCAGCCAGGCGCCGCTGCTATCGCGCGAGTCACCCACAGCTCGGCCGAGTCGGCGCGCCCACCGGAGAAGGCGTGGAGTCCTTTTGCGAACGCGGCGTACCGGGGCGGCAGCAGCGAATCGCGACGCGTGGCGTAGAGCGCGAGCTCTGCCGCGGCGTGGTGATCTTGCCAGTACGCCGCTTGCGCCCCTTTGATTGCCGCAAACACGAGGTTGGAATCCTGCTCCAACGCGCGACGATACAGTTGCAGCGCGGCGGGGAAGCGCGACCGCCGATACTCACGTTCACCTTGGATGAACAGGGCCACTGCGCTGGGGTTCCGGTCGCTGAGTGGTGCCAGGTCGACGGCTCGCCCGGGATCAATAAGAGACGGGAGCAGGGCTTTCACCGATTCAATGCCTAGTCGGTGCAAGGGCGACGCTCGTCGACTTCCCGTTGTGCTGCGTTGCACGACCAGCGAATCGCCGGTTGCATCATACAGGCGAAGGCCAACGATTACGGAATCCGAATACGCCTGCACGATGCCGGTGATGTAGTGCGCGGCACCAACCTGCCGCGCGATCTTTCCTCTGTCCGCAGGTGAAATCGCCGCCGGGTCTGCCAGTTGTGCGGCCGACAGACGATCGGACACGTCAAGTGGGCGCAGCGGATCCGCATGTTCGAGCGCCGCGTTGATGACCACGGCGATGGCGGCGCCACCTCCAACGTCGTCGCCGACCAGGCCGCGTTCAGAGAGAGGAAAAATGGCAACACGATTGGAATCAAGTTTCGTGGTCGTAGCGCTCAATGCGAAATACAGCGCGAGACCTAACGTTGCCGTCGCGGCCGCGACCGCCACCCAATATTTGCCTCGCGAACGGGTGGAATGGGTGTCAACCAAGGCACGCTCAAAGGCGCCTGCAGTTTGGTATCGGTCGCCAGGTGCCTTGGCCAACGCTTTTTCAATGACCGTGACCAATATGGGCGGAATATCCGGACGCAGCACTTCAATCGATGGCAGGCGGTCGGACGCGTGCCGTGCCATGATCACCAGCGGATTGCGCCCGGAGAATGGTGGTTCGCCTCCAAGCATCTCGTACAACACGCAGCCAAGCGAGTAGATGTCGCTGCGCCCGTCAATCGAGCCCTCGGTGTTGCACTGTTCGGGGCTCATGTACGCCGGCGTGCCGATCGCGAGACCCGCGTCGGTAATCGACTGCCGGTCGACAAGCCGCTCAAGCAAACTGGCGATCCCAAAATCGGCCAGCATCGCATGCCCCGACGACAGCAGAATATTCTCCGGCTTGAGATCGCGATGCACGATCCCTCGCGAATGGGCGTACTCAAGTGCGTCGGCCATATCGCGCGCCAGCCGCAGCGCGAGCTCAATGGACAGCCGTCCTTCGCGGAGCAGGAGGGCTCGCAACGATTCGCCTTCAACCAGCGGCATGACGAAGTACACGAGCCCGTCTGCCGTACCCGAGTCGAACAGCGACACAATATTGGGGTGCTGCAGCTTGGCGGTGATCTGGATTTCCCGCGAAAAGCGATCAACTGCCAGCGAGAGCCCGAGTTCCCGTCGCACAACCTTGATGGCGACGTCACGTCCGTGCCGAGGCTCGTGCGCGCGAAATACCACCGCCATGCCACCTTGGCCGATGATTTCCGAGACGATGTACCGTGGCGCGAGCGCCTCGCGAATAACCGCAAGCAGTTCGCTATCGCCTGTTACCGATTCCGACGTGCGGGCGGCGCCGTCTCCGGCAGCTGCTGTGGGCACCGGGGAATCCGAACTCATGGAGAGGTCAGTCGAAGCCTGATGATTGCTGGGGCGTTTGACAGGTCACTCCGCACAACGCTCAACAGTCGACACGAACCAGCGGGTACGATCAGCGCGTCGGTGGCAGGACTGACCGAGCCCGAAAGTATCGTCGAAACAGACGGCGGCGGTGGAGCAGCGTCCAGTACGAACTTCACATCGCGCGCGCCCTCCCAAGCCATCAGCTCCTGTGCGGTAAAACCGATGTGGCTTGCCACGAGTTTACCTATCCACCCTGCCGGAACCGCAGAGATTTCAAAGTCGCCAGACGGCGCAACGGCGGCGGCGCTGCTGGTGCCGAGTCGAGTAACGGTGCCTGCGCCCAACGAGTTGCCGAGGGCGTCGAACACTTTTCCGGAAATCTTGCCGGGTGTTGCCGCGGCTGTGCCTCGATTGGCGCACGCGTCCCACACACGGTCAATACGCGCTGGACCCGTCCACTCCGCGCGCACCGTAAGCGGGAGAGGCACAAGCCCCGCCTGAATGCGCACGAAATGCACCGGATCCGGTGGAGAGGTTGTTCGTGTGAGCGACAGCAAAAAGGTGCGCGGAAACGATGTATCAACGAGTTGTGGCACAACGTCTGTCGGCGCAGCAGGAAACGACGAGATGCGGAATTCGCCGTACTGAACGTCAGAGCCGGAGCCAATGTTGCCAATTGAGAATGCCTGAACGCCTGGCAGTGCGGCGGCCAGGAATCCCAGTTCCTTGTCGGCGGCGCGATACCCAACGGCCACATCATCCGGGAAAGGTGCCCCAACCAGTCCAACGGTCTCGTCGCGGTCCCAGGCGGCCCCGCCGGTTCTCGTCACCCAGACGGTATCCAGAAAGCCGACGACCTTCGGCAGAAAGTCTCCCTGCAGCGGTAGCGTTGTGGCCTTGAGGTGGGCGCGACGAATGTCTCGCACCACATCGCTCCGGTACCCACGGATACTGGTGTCGGCCATGGCCTTGACCAAAGCCGCCACCGCAGGCGCGGTACGAATATCGCCCAACGAAAATGCCGCACGACTCTGCGACGTTGATGTGAAGTTGTCGAGAAAGCGCGTCACATAGGCCACGGAATCGGGACCTGTCAGGTTAGCCTGACGCGCGGCGGTCCCGTACCGCGAAAGAAGATTCTTACGCCAATCTTCCGGCAATTGCAGCAGGACGCGATCCAGTGGCGCTACTGCGGTGTTGCCGAGCGCTACTACGGCTGCACGTTCTCCGCGGTCGCATTCGTCGCAGAAAAACCACGATTCGAGCACTCCGGTTTGCTGCGTCGTGAGCCCTTCGGACCAGTACTTGGCGCGC
>JANMRE010000037.1:0-1336 GCA_031370885.1 Gemmatimonadaceae bacterium | reverse complement strand
AGCTGCTCGGCGCGGGAGAAACGACCACGTAACGGGAAATCCTTCCGGAGCGGGAATCCCTCGCGGTAGCTGTCCCACAACAGGATGCGTCGCAAGTCCGGATGTCCTTCAAACCGGATACCAAACATGTCAAAGCATTCGCGCTCCAACCAATCCGCACCGGAGTAGATGTCAACAATCGACGGCACTGACAGCGTGCCGCGCTTCGGCAATTCCACTTTGAGACGGAGAAAGCGACGATGTTCGAGGGCGCGCAGGTGCCAGACCACTTCCAGCGGTCGACCGGCATCGCGGTATTCGATCGCCGTGACGTCCACCAGATAGTCATAACGCTGCGTCGGCTCGTCGTGGAGCCACTGGATGATTTCGTGCACGGTGTCCGATTGCACGAACACCGTGGTCTCACCCCAGACCACCTCGTGGCGCCCAATGGCGGGGCCGAACCTGGAGTGCAACGCCGCGACCGTGGCATTCGCGGTGCCACCGCGGTGAACGATACCATGCGGTGAAATCGGTGCGCCGTTCGCGTCGCTCATCACGGATGACGGCGACGCGGCCAATGCAGCGTCTATTCCGCGCGCAACGACAACGTCGCTTCCGCCGGTATCCGTCACGGGGCGGATCGCGTTTGATTGACCGCGTTGCCGAATGGCTCGGACAGTTCGTCGATCCGCGAGGGCGGGAGGTACAACATGCTGTCCGGATCGGGGTCCATCTCGATGTGACGTCCGCGATCCTTGAGCCGGTCCTGCATGACCTTGTGCTGCAGCATGATAATCCCATGCATCAGCGCTTCGGGGCGAGGCGGACATCCGGGCACGTAGACATCCACCGGGATGATGGTGTCGATCCCCTGCACGACGGCGTAGTTGTCAAACATTCCGCCGGTGGAGGCGCAGGCCCCCATGGAGATCACCCACTTGGGCTGTGGCATCTGCTGATAGATGCGACGGATCACCGGTGCGAGTTTGAGGGGCACGCGCCCCGCGCAGATCAACACGTCGGCTTGGCGTGGCGAATAACTCAGTCGCTCCATGCCGAATCGCGACAGATCAAAACGGCTGGCGGCGGTGGACATGAATTCGATCGCGCAACACGCCGTGCCAAATGGCATGGGCCAGAGCGATCCGGCGCGCGCCCAATTGACCAGGAAGTCGAGGCGCGACGTGATCCAGCCATCCTGCGAGGCAGGATCGACGGTGGTCGTTGTGCGCGACCCCGGGGTCTGTCCCACGTGTGTGCTCCCTTCTTCCAAACGTACCCGAAGCCAACCACCAGAAGGCGGGAAAACAACAGCATCTCCCCCCGCCCGAAAAACGACAGGTGCCCCGTGGGG
>JANMRE010000808.1:0-10527 GCA_031370885.1 Gemmatimonadaceae bacterium | reverse complement strand
GGTCGTCATCAAGGTATCCCAGACAGCGTCGGTTAGTTCGCGCAGTGCGCCCTGCACTCGCCACATTTTGGTCACGCGACCCGTGGAGAGCGATTGCGTGCGAATTTCGAATCGCTGAGGCTCGGCGATCAGTAGTTCGTCTGCTACAATGGTGTAGCTGGGCTCGAAAAAGATGGGGCCGAAGTACTCAGACGCCCGGAGACGTCCGAGAGACTGAAGCAACGTGCCATCAGCTCGATACAACGCATACGTCAGCATGCGCCGTTTCGTCGCATCGTATGCATCCTCCATCGAAAACTCGCGAACAATGACCGAACCATCGCTGGAGCATCCGTTGTACGGCACGAGCCCCAGCCGCGCCTGCGCGTGACGGAGATTCCCGGAGCGATCCCACACCGTCCAGCGGCCGTCAGCGTCGAGCACGACCAACGAACTGTCACGCAGTGGGCAGAGATCGCGAACGTCCGAGAACTCGCCGGGACCATACCCGTCTCTGCCGACGATCTTGACGAGCCGACCGCGCCCGTCGAAGTACTTGAGTCGCTGATGGTCGCCGACAACGATCTGGCCGTCCGCCAAAGACGTGCCGCTGAGAAAAATGCCTCGCGCGTCAAACTCAAGACTGTCGTTTTCTTGTACGCCACCGAGCGTTAGATGCGGTCGCGATGACAGCCGCACGGCACCTGGACCGGTCGGCAAGCGTGCAAAGTTGACCAAGCGAACATCGGCACTGTCTGTCAGCGTCGCTTCAACGCTGTCGACGCGTGGGAAGGCTTTGCAGGCACCCGCGAGCATCGTCAGGGCAAGCATGGCACCGGGCGCGACTCGCCGACGCCGCCCCTTGCCGGAAAGCCGAGAGCAGAACGCGCTGGCGCACCACCTCGTCATGTGCATATATCGTGGTGCACGCGCGTTCAGTCGACTTACCGGTGGATTTACGAACACGTTTGTTACGATGGAGTCACTCTGCGAATCCATGGCAAACAAGTTGAGTCATCAACGCTCCACACGATCGAGCGGACGCGTAGATCGCCCCCGAAAACCAGAACTGCGGAACTCCACGAGCAGACGGAGCGAGTCCCACGCGATTCCTGGGTGCGTCAAGGGATCCAACGCGACAACGTCATGCAGAAAGCCAGCTCGCCGAGTGAAATGGGTTTTGGAGAAACGTGAAGTATGACGAGTAACTATAAGCGCTGTGACGCAACGTCGAAGCCGATGACTCGTTGTTTTTTCCGATACTGAACTCCGTTGCAGTGCTGCTGACACGCGAAAGAATCCTAGTAACGAAATGGGCCGCTGCACCAACCTGTCACGGGCGCGGAAGCGGTATCATTGCGTGGCAGCCGATAGATGCTGAACGCAAGTGACTGCGTAGTGGAATCGAGCCCCATCGCAGTATAAGTCTGACGTCCGATCAGCATCGGACCACGCGATGCGCTGAACCTGCCAGTCACACTTCCCTGGTGATCCACGCGGACGTAGGCAGTGCCCCGTTCGGCGAACGTCGGCCACCAGGAACGTCCCTCAGCATCCAAGCTTGGCTGTGCCATGATGGAATCAACCTGCGACGCCCAATCGTTCAAAAACATCCTCGCGCTGCCCGCGTCGGGGCTACTCCGAGCTTGATACAATGCCCTGTCAACAATCCCATCTCGCCCGCCGCCCAGCCGTTCGACGGGGACACGACTGACAGGCAGTGGAAAACTGGATATCGTCTCGCCGCGAGTGCCGAGATACTTTACGCCGGAGGTGTCGACGAGGACAACGCCCAACTCACACACCGCACCGATCGCGGGCGAAAGGTCAGAAAGAAAGGTCCGATAGGACACTCCCGCTGACATGATATCAACCATCCGTCTCGGCGCGAGTTTGAATAGCTCACGTGGCCGCGACGTCGGATACCCAACCACAACGACGGGAGTGTCGATGACACTGCGAACGCCGTTCACCAAGTAGTTCCTTGGGGCAGATCGCAGTGCGACCCACTCGCCATTCTTGAACCGCCCAACGAGCCGTAGCCCGGTATTGCGCTCGAACTCCCAAGCGTGAAACGCGAGCGTTGTTGGCGAGATTCTTGACTGAACCACAAACGACATCGTCTGACGCTGGCGGTCGAAAACGGCAAGCGAATCATGGGTGATCGGGAACACCGCTTCTAGGTATTCAAACTCCCCGGGGCCTTGACCTTTCCGGCCGAGCGCGTGGATCTGCTTTCCGGCCGTGTCGAAAACGACTACTTGCTGGTTCGCGTTGTCGGCGAACGCAACGCTTCCATCATGCGTAATCGCACCGCCAGCAGGATCCGCTTCGTAGGGAATGCCGTCAGGTTCCCGTAGTACCCCGATCTCCCTGAGCTGGGTTACCGGTTCTGCAGACGCATTGTGCGAAGCGGCACCTCGCCGCTCACACGCAACCGACATACAGCAGAAAAAAAACCAGACACTTCTACCTCTCATACAGGACTCTTCGGGATTTCGTGTTGGTGAATTTCGGGGATTTTAGGACCGCGGGAGCGGTGGGAGCGTGCAGGTCAGGATCTTCAAATGGAGATAGTCTTCGTCGCGAATGCCGTTAGCACCGCCGTTGGATGACCCGAGTCTTGTTGTTCAGACCCTCGACAAATCCCAGCGCGACTTTGTTCTCCTGGCGGCAGTAGGCGGTAATATCGTCCCAATGTCGTTCGATCAACGCGGCAAACTTCTCGAACGGTTTCAGTCGCTGCCAGCGCAACGCGGCGCGCCACTGATCAAAGAACTTCCGCGCCCACGACTCTCGACGGTAGTCCCAGAGTTGTCCGAATTGCTCTTTCAGAATGTAGGCGGTGTTGAGGCGCTTGTTCGCCGCCAGGAGGGTCCTGATCACCGGCATGCACTGGATTCTGTCCGGTGACGGAATCGGGCAGCACTTCGGTGTCGACACCGTTGCTGCGCCCTGGCAGGATGTACGTCCATTGAGCCCGTCCATCCTTCACGACAAACACCAGTGGACGACCATCGCGTTCGATGACGGCGCGGGCCGGTACCAGTCGCCGATTGGTGAGACGGGTGGCTTCCAATTGCACATCGGCATACATGCCGGGTCGCAGTGCGCCGTCGCTCGTCACGCGGACGATCGCGCGTCCTGCGCGTGTCATCGAATCGACCATCGGCAACACGGCATCGATGCGACCTCGAATGGCGCGACCCGGCGCGCCGGCGGAGGTGATCATGGCCTCGCCCCCCACACGAATGAGTGGCAGGTCGTGCTCGAGTACCTGGGCTTCAATACGAAGATTGCGTGTGTCGACCGCAGTGAGGAGTTGCTGCCCACCCGACACCCGTTCGCCAGCGGCGACATCGATACCGTCAATCGCGACACCGTCGTCCCCCAGCGCGCGACGCCAGGATGCCCATCGGCGTGCGCATACCGCCCGCCCGCCAACGCCGCGACCTCCTGCTGCAGGGCTTCTTCCACTGCGCGCAGTCCCAACGGGATGAGCGCCTGAATCAGGGTGAGCGACACTGAGCCGTCATCCAATGGCCACCAGCTGCGTCGCGGATGCGGTGTTCGGCCGGTGCGCGGTCGTGGCTACTCGCACTCTTCGCATGGGTGGTGCCCTCTGTTTTGGAGCGGGAATCCTGTCAGGGATCAACGCTTCAGTATGGAGGCACCACCCGAATTTCAACTACCTTTGGGACACACCCAGTCCAGTCCGTTGGTTCGTTAAGGCGTTCGCGATGTACACGAAAGCGCTTGCCGAAGCGAAGCGTGCCCCCGGTGGTGATGGTCTTTCACGAGGTTGTGCCTAGGCTTTGCCTAGGCTAGGAGGACTACACGATATTCCACTACGCATGGTCATTTTGCACGCAACGTGAAGTAGAACGGCACCGTGTAATAGCCGTACAGCACCGAGCCATCGCCCGACCGCAACGAGGCGATATTCGCAATGGGCGAACAGGAGCCCACTGGCGTAATAGTCCAGACGGCCGGAGACACGCTGGTACGCGTGGCCACGGAGAACGCCGTCGGCGATCCGCTCACATCCTCATTGCCCTTATGGAAGCTGACGCGCCAATCCGTCGTGCCATTGGAGATTCCGTTGCCCATGTACATGCACTCTGAACTCGCATTGCCATTCACGCCCAGATTCTGGAGCGCGGTAAATGGACTGAAGGCGGACGGTCCCGTCGAGAAATGATAGTTTTGCGTATTGCTCGGTGTCGGCCGATAGGTATTCGACGGATCGACCGGGTTGTTGAAGTTGTACCGAACCCAGCGGGTCGCCGCCTTGCGTGAGGTGTTGGTATTGAACGCGAACGTACCGGACTGGTCGAGGACCGCCTCCACATTCTGGCTGCCATCGGTGTACGTGCCAAGCCCATCTGACTGAATGCCATATGCCACGCCAGTTGGATCGTCATCCGACACAGTGACGATCAGCGACACCCTCGGGAGCGACACAGGCCTTGCCGCGCTGACTGCGGCCGTCACTGCCCCGGTCGGCGCTGCGACAACGGCTTCTGTCGTCAGCGGGCGTTCATCGCAACCGATGGAGGCCATGCCAAACAGCGTAGCGAGTATGATGGAAGTGCGCATGAGGGTCTTGCTCCCAGAGAAGAGGTGTGGGCGGCCCGCTGGCCCGGTCAGGGGCTGCGCCTCGCGATCGCGACGCCGCGGGTTGCGAGCGAGGTGTTCATCTACTTCACACGGACGTGCGGCGGACTTTTTGCGCGCACTGCGTTTCTTCCGTGAAATCGAAACGCGCCGCACGGAGTCGCGCGACGCGCCGTGTCGACGGTCCCAGACGACCGCTTTGTCAGGGCATCGGCCTGCTCGACACGATCGTGAATTTCAGCTGCAAATGGATGAGCTGACCGGTATCCACGCAATGCGCGAGATCGCTGGGTGCGGGCTGCGACTCGACGTGCCAGGTGCTGGCGTCGACGCGCGTCACCATCACGCTGTCGCTCCCCGCGTCAACCGCTCCATTCGGACCGAAGCGGAGATTCCCGCATCGGCCAGGATTTCCATTGACGCTCGTCATGTTGAACATGAAGCGCCTCCTGACCGTCTGCCCCACAGGAATCGCCAATGTGGGCTTCTCGATCTTCTGAAGGTTGAAGAACGCAGGCACCGATTCGGTCAATCCATCGGGGTATGCGACAGTGAAATGACGGCGGCAATTGCCGCCCGTTCCCGTGTTTAGCACGACGTCGCCGGAACTGGAAGTGACGCTGGTGGCGAACATCGTTGTGCTGACCTTGCAGACGCCGTTGGCATAAACCGAGCTGACGCCGTCGCCGAACAAGCGGTCGCTCTTCACGTTCAGATTCTCATCGGCGAGCGGGAAATACCACGTCGCCGTGGGATCCGTCACCTTGAAGCCGTTCTTGAGGATGGCGGCCTCTGATCCAACACCGGTCTTTCCCTTGGCAAATACGGCAACATCCCACGTCCCCGACGTGGCGGTGCCGCTAATCGTGATGTTCGCGACGAGTTGCTTCGAACTTACGAACCGCGTGCTGTTCGTCTTGATCTGCGTTGAGTCAGGAAGCCCCTGCTGTTCCCAAGTCGCCACCATGCCATCGCTGAAGCCATTCCCATTCACGTCCACGTCGATCGTCGTGGACAGCGCCCCGCTGTCTGGTGACACCGATGTGACGGAGACCGAGGTGGTGCCCCCGGACCTGCCAGCACGTGGCAACGTCACTGCGGGCTGGGTCGAAAGCTCAGGCGTCGCGTCCGATCCAATGCACGCATGCGTCCCCACCAGGCCCACCAGCAGCGTGAAGCGCCTTAGCCGCGATAGTCCTTCGTAAACTTTGGTCATGGTCTCCCTCGTGAATGATGCCCGGCCCGGCACACGCCGCGCCTGGCCACTCCATCTATTTCACGGACAGGCGTCGCCCACCTTTCGCACTCCCACCGATCCCCGCCCCACTCACCACGTACGCCGCCCAATAGTACGGCGAGGCGTACGCACGGTCGGCCCTCATTCCCCGCTGGGCCCGGGCCAGCGCTGTGACGGGATCCCCATTGGGGAGCGCCGAGTAGAATGCCTTGGCAAATTCCGCGGCACTTGTGTCTTCGATACGCCAGAGCGTCGAGACCACGTTGCGAGCGCCCGCAAACAGGAACGCCTCGGACAAGGTCGCGTAGTCCTCGCCACGGGTGAATGACGTGGACCACGACATCCCCTTCCCGGTTTCGCACCCGGACAGGAACACCAGCGGGCTTCGGATCGTGAGGTCGAGCAGTTCATGCACCTCGAGGCGGCCGTCGTCTTCGGGCAGCACGGGGGCGATGTCGGGATGGGTGAGCTCCAGATGCGAGAACATGGGATTGCGGGCATTGAGCACACCATGAGTGGCCACATGTACCGGAAACGAATCGCCAAGCGATGCCCGCAGGGCCCGTTCAGTGGCCTCGCTGCCCACATGCGTGCGCGCACCACGATCGATATGTTGCAAAGCCTTGGACTCGGCCAAGGTTCCCGGCAGGCCGTCAGGCAGGGGTGCGAACACGTTCACCGACACGAACGCATTTGCGGCGCCGCGATCGCCACCGCGCACCGCCACCAGTGACGCGCCCGATGGGAGCGTAAGCAGGTCGTACTGATCGATGACGTATTGCGACGTGGCGGGATCGATGAGCGCCGCAAACGGCAAGTACGTGAGCGCCGCATGCGGCACGATGATCAGCCGCGAAACGCCGTCGAGCAGGTGTGCACGCGCTGCCGGCGCAATCAGCACGCCATGAAGTGCGCGAAGGATGGGATCGCGTTCGGCGGAACGGATGTTGCGCGTGCCGACGAGGTCGCGTGCGAGGCGCACCTTGAGCGACAGCACACTGACGTCAAGCATCTGCGAGAGGGCGTGCACATCGAGCGGGCGGATGACGAACGTGATCAGCCGGTCCGCAAGGACGAGATACTCGAGCACGGCCTCCTGCGGACCGAGCGCTGCCTGAATCGCCTTCGTGTCCGGCGTGTCGGCACCCATCAGGATGGCGGCCCGCCGATCGCCCACGGTGGTGCGCTGCAGCAGCGTTTCATACTCCCGGCGGACGCGCACCAGTTCCCCAGACAGATAGCCAGCCTCGTTATCGGCGACCCGGCCACGACGCCGAGGCGTGGCCGTGTCGGCCATGCGCAGGTGCTCGGTCAGTTGGCCGATCCGCCGCAGCAGCCGATCGGCCTCCGCCATCTCCGTTGCAACGCCACGGCGCACATTGGTGCCGGCGGCCGCGAGATGCTCCAGCAATGCACGACTGCGCGCCGCATCGGCCACCGCAAGGGCTTCATCAGTTCTGCCCAGTGCGAGCAGCGCCAGCGTCAGATCACCATACACATTTGCACGGTCCGACGTGAACGACGCCCGCAATGACCCGGACACGAAGTTGGCGCGAACGCGTTCGATTTCGCGAACCGCATCCCTTCCAGAAGCCACGGCTTCCGCCCAATGTCGCATCGCGGCATGCGCACGAGCGGCGAGGGCCGGCGCCTCCCAGGCGCGGCCCGTAGTGGCCGTCCGGAGATCGTCGCGCACGCGGGACGTGGCGCGGAGGACGGCGGCCGGATCATTCACCAATTCGGCCACGCGGGCTTCACCCAGTGCCAGTTCGACGCGCGCGACACGACTGCCAACCTTCGCGGCGATGGCGCGGGCCCGCGCTATCGCCGCAGTCGAGCCCGCCCTGTCGCCTGAGCGCATGGCATACTCCCCTTCGAGCAACACATCCTCGAGTTCTTCAAGCAGCGCACCGGCGTCGGCGTGAAACCGTCGCGCTGCCCTGACCTGTTCGATCGCCGGAACCAAGTTGCCCAAGGTGTACATGGCACGAGCCCGCGAACGGGCAATGTCACCCTGGATCTTTCGAACACCAAGCGAATCGGCAAGAATGGCGGCGCCGGCGAGATACTCGAGGGCACGCGTCTGATCGCCGCCCTCGGCAAAGATATCCGCCATCAATTGCAGGTCGTCGGTTTCCTGCTGCCCCATGTCTTCGCGTCGGGCAATCGTCAGGGCGCTATCCAGGTACGCGAGTGCGAGCTGCGGTTGCCCCATGGCCTGATACGCCGTCCCGAGCTGCCCGAGAGCGTTCTCCTCTCCAATGGCGTACGTGTTGACGCGGTATTTCTGCCGCGCGTCGGTCAACAAGCGCAGTGCGCCCCGCGGGTTACCGACGCGAATTTCAACCATGCCGAGATTGACCAGGGCGTTGGCTTCAAGTCGCGGTTCCGGCCGGTCATGCCCCCAGCGGCGTAGCGCCTCAATCGACCGACGCGCAGCGTCGAAATCACCGATGTCGGAGTACACCATACCAAGATTGCCAAGGGCCCGGGCCGCCGTCCCCGAATCTCCGACCTGTCGCGCCGCCGCTTCGGCATGAAGGAATGCATTGCGTGCTTCGGCGAATCGCCCCCGGTTGTGCGCCAGCAGTCCCAGCGCGTTGTACGACTTGGGCAGCTCGTCGTCGAGACCAGCCTCAAGATCGAGGGCGATCGCGCGCTCCAGGAACTCCTGCGCCTTCGGGTAATCGTCCAGTCGCCACGACGACAGGCCGAGGCGCCGCAACGCGCCGGCCTGGCGCGCTATGTCACGATCGACAATCGCACGCTTGACTGCCAGCTCGTACGTTGCGCGGGCGCTGTCGAAGGCTTCGCGCTGGTAGAGGGATTCCCCGAGCGTGATCAGTGCGCCAGCGTCGACGTTGCCGGGAGCGACCGCGGCACGCACACCATCGCGGCCATCAAACTTTGAAGCCTGATCCCGGCACGCAGCCGCAGCCAGCACGGACATCACGCTCAGCATCGCGCGATAGCGTCGTCGTGTCATTGGCGAAGCGAGAATGCGTTCGGCCCGCTGCTCAACGACGTGCCGTTGGCTCGCAGCGCATCCACGTACCAGTAGTACCGCACGCCCGGTAGCAGCACGACCGAACGCGGCGGCGTGACACTCGTGTCGCGGGTGATAAGATCGAACAATGGCGCGCCAGCCGCGTCCGCGACGAAGACGTGATACGTGGCCCCGTCATCGTGTCGCCAGACAAAGTGCAATTCCTCGCGCCGGACGGTGCTCATCGCTGCCGGAACTCGCGCCTCGAGGGTGGCGGGCAACGGCACACCCGTTGGGGCGCGTTCTGGCGATCTGGCTGCCGACCGTTGCGAAAGGTCCGACGTCGGTCGCGCGACCAGGAACACCAATGCGGCGGCCGAAGCGAGCGCGGCGGCCGACCATAGCGCGGCGGGCCGGCGAACCCGCCGTAGTGGCGCTGACGCGAGCAGGTTGGACACATCGGCGATTTCGGCCCGGCATTCAGCGCAATGCGACAGATGGGCCTCTGCCTCCAGCCGTTGAAGGCGCGACAGCCTCCCATCAACGAAGGCGGCCGCGTCCATGATCGACAAATGATCGGTCACCGGCACGACTTCACCGTCAGGGGTTGCCATCGGGCCCACAGCGATTGCATGCGCCGGTTGCATACCGAAGTGACACGGACATCGGGTGCCGGATTGCGGTCCCTACTGCATTCGCGCGACGACTCATGGTGTCGCACTCTCGACACCGCGCGCCTGCAGCCACTCCCTGAGCGTCGTGGCCAAGGTCTCGAGCCGCCGATAGACATGAAATGGGGTGGGTACGTTGAGAATGCGGGCGATCTGCTGCGCCGACAACTCATCATCGTACCGCAGCGCCAGCAGCAATCGGTCGGCCGGTGGCAGGCTGTCGATCGCCGCCGAGAGCGCCTGCTTGAGTTCACCGGCACGCAGTTGCTCATCGGCGTCCACCCTCCCGGACGATAGTGCCAGCTGTTCGACGTCCTCCCCAGCCAAGGCGTTCAGGCGACGCCGGAATCCCTGCTCGATGCGCGCCGATTCCGATTGCACGTCGCGCAGGCGCCCGCCCTGGTGACGATGATGATCCTGGCAGAGTCGGCGCACCACCACCACCAGCCACGTCGAGAACTTGCTGCGGCCGTCGTCGGTGAAGGCTCGGAGTCGATGGAAGTCACGGGCACGCAGTTCACCGAGCACGAAGGTGTAGGCGTCCATGGCGTCGTCGCGGTCTCGGGATATCGAGCGCGCGACGTGCAGGAGCAGCGGCGAGAAGGCATGCAGGAACTTGGCCCACGCGTGCTCGCGCGCCGCGTCATTGGACGCGTCCAGGAGCGCGTGGAGCGGGGACGAGGAGTGCGGCATGCGCGGCGATGCGGGTTCGCAACAACGTGGCACCGGTGGACCTGGCAGGCGAAGATCGCGACACTTCCAGTGCGGCGCAATGTGCGTGCAGGGAAATGCCCGGCTCAGCAGTGTCCGGTTTATTTTCGGGTAGTCGCTCGCAAGATCGAGTGCCACGGCGACGACCGACAGTATTGCAAATGCACATTCGGCTAACTTAGGGCTTGTGAATAAATAACTGATTGATTTATCGAGACGCCTGTTGTACCGTGCCGTGTGGATCTCAAGACCCTTCGCCGCAAGTACAAGGGACTGCGCTCGGTGTTGACGGAGCGCTCGCGGCGCGTCTGGGCCGCCAGCGAAGC
>JANMRE010000797.1:0-1914 GCA_031370885.1 Gemmatimonadaceae bacterium | reverse complement strand
AACGGCCGGAGTCGCGAACTCGAAGTACAGTATGCGCGGCGAGCGGCTGGCCGGCGCACTGTCGGCCCAGATGCGCAGTGAGTCCATGTGCACGTCCACGAGATCGGGACGCTTGTCTTCGCGACCCTCGTAGAACGCGTTGACCCGTGGCTTGAAAATGCGACGGCAGGCCGCCGCCGATGGTACAGCCAAACCGGCGGTGCGCACGACTACCAGCGAGTCGCAGAACTGTGTTTTCATCACAGTGGTATCGGCAATCTGAAATACGCCGGTTTTCACCGTGATGTACCAGTCCGACTTCCACGCCATCTTCACATCCTGCACCATCGGACTGTCACTGCCGTCCTTGGGCATCACCAGCGTGACGGGCGCCATGTTGGTCGGCAACGGCAGTTTGAGCGAGCGCACACCAAACGCATTCGACATGAGTCGACCACTGAAACGCTGAATGCTTCGCGTCTTGAACGAGGGCCCGGAGAGACTGCGTGAATCGAAATCCAGCAGCACCGGAGTGCCGGCGGCGTTGTTGATACTCACCCCATTCAGGCGAGGCGCGGCGTCCTTGCGATTCCAGAACACGCTGTCCGGCGTGGTGATGTTGCTTTGGTAATTGGTACTGGTGGACGACACGTACAAATTGCCATTGGTATGCACCCACCCCACGAACGTCATTGGGGGACCGTTCAGGATTTCCAGATCATTCTCGTAGAACACGCCAAACTGGAACAGGGGAATCGTCTGGGCGTTGACGGAGAGCACTGCCGAGGCTTTGTTACCGGACGTGTCGCGGGCGGAGACGGTGATGTCGATGGGCTGGTTCAACGAATAGAGGCCGGAGAATGGCCCCGACGTAATCGTGCGGGAAACGGGAACGCCCATGGTCTGGGTGGACTGCGTCATGGAATAGCCCGTCAGCTGTGGCGTTTGCAACGACGCGATGTCCTCGCCGTTGATCACGCCGTCCTGCATAGCCGCGTCGAGCTGCGACATGACGTCGTCGGCACCGCCTTCGGCAGCGTACGACGCGCGGGCGCCGCGATAGTCCGCATTGGACGTGCGCGCCAGCGTGGTCACCGCCGACAAGCCCGCGAGAATGATGATTGAAAACATGACCAGCAACAGCAGGACGGTTTCGAGCGCGAAACCCACGCGCGATGATCGCGCCGTTGCCGCCGATTCCACCGTGTGTTGACGATGCATGTCGAGTTCTCCCGGGCCAGTGATGCGTATGGCAGGAGAGATACCGACTGCGGATGGGCTACGGCACTCTGATCACGGGCACCGTCTGTAAGATCGAGACGAAGCGCGTCGGCGGCGTGACATCGGTACCGTCGGCTTCACTAGTGTAGTGCGTCAGAAATTTCTTGCCGTTTGGTGCGTGGCATGTCGGCAGGTTTGGTGTGATGCCTCCGCTCTGTTGATGCTCTATCGCGGAGCCGCGGCATTTCGAGAAGGTCGTTCGATCGGCCCAGCTACCGGCGATCAAGAGGTAGACACCACTGACGAAACCACAGCAGCATTCACCGCCGAGGACGCGGAGGGCGCAGAGGAAAACGAGGGAGTCCTCTGCGCCCCCTGCGTCCTCGGCGGTGAATTGTCGTTGGAGCGCGTCTCGATAGGTTGATGCCAGCGTCGTGCGTCAGAAGGTGCTTGCCGTCCCGGGCGTGGCATTTCTGGAGGTTGTGTGATGCCTGGGCACTCGGAACTGCCCATCGCGGAGTTCCTCCTGGGGGGCAGAGCACGATATGCGACGGTGCGCACTGGTCGCCCAATGTAAAGAAGCGTTGGACGCACTACACTAGGGTGTTGGAGGGATGAGGGAGCAGAGCGGTAAGCACAAGAAGGGGTGAGGGTAGAGCGGTGCGGAGTGAGGGCAGAGATCTGACTCTATCCTCACTCCTCACCGCTCTACCC
>JANMRE010000788.1:0-7856 GCA_031370885.1 Gemmatimonadaceae bacterium | reverse complement strand
CTCATCGAACGCCTCCTCGACGAGCCGATACGCCATGGCCTCGCGCTGACCCGCCGCCCGCAACTGCAGCAGCAGGCATTCGCGCAGATCGCGCGCGCCGACCCCTGGCGGGTCGAGATCCTGGATGACCTGCAGCATCGCCAGCAGTTCCACATCGGTGAACGGATCGACATGGACGTCGTCCTCGCGCTCCTCTTCTTCGCGGAGGAGCACCTCGTTGACGCCGTCACGAATCTCGGTGAGCGAACAGGCGAGGTAGCCGTCGTCGGAGATGTTGCCAACGAATTCCTTGGCGAGGAACGCCTGACGGGGCGACAGCTCCAGCAACGACAGCTGCTCCTCCAGGTGATCGGACAAGTGGCGGGTGTCGACCGTGACCGGCTCGTACCACTCCCGCTGTTCATGTTCCTCGCGTTGTCCGCCCGTCTCGAATCCGTCCAGCAGCACGGCCTCCCAGTCGACGTCGTCGTCTCCAGTCTTTTCTGGCTCAGCCTCCGACGTGGCTTCCGGTTCGCTCAGGTCGGCTGCTTCGGACGACGCATCTGCGTCCGATGGGTCCTCGTCCTCGTCCTCGGGCTCGACAAGTTCCAGGAACGGATTGGTGAGCAACTCCTGCTTGAGATGTTGCTGCAGGTCGAGGAGCGGCATGTAGAGCAGATCCATCGCCTGATACAGGCGTGGATTGATCTTGAGCTCCTGTCGCAGCCCCGTGCTCTGCTGCAATCCCTGTCTCATCGGCTCAGCACTCCCTCATCAGCGTCGGCGAATCGCGCGCGCAAACGCGCCGTGAGCGTCGGTCCGAGATAGATCTCCGCCACCGTATCGTCGAACACCAGTTCGCGGACGGTGCCCGACACCTTGACCTGCCCCTCGAACATGATGTACGCGCGATCCACAATGTCCAAGGTCTGCTCGACATTGTGGTCGCTGATCAGCACACCGATACCGCGATAACGCAGGTTTGCCACGATGGTTTGAATGTCGTGAACAGCAATGGGATCGACCCCGGCGAACGGTTCGTCGAGCATCATGAACTTCGGCTGGGTGACCAGCGCTCGGGTGATCTCCAGACGCCGCCGCTCGCCGCCCGAGAGTTGATACGCGCGACTCTGTCGCAGATGCTTGATATCCAGTTCGTCGAGCAGCGATTCAAGTCGCGAGCGTCGCTCGGCGGCGGACAACGGCAGCGTTTCGAGAATCGCCAGAATGTTCTGTTCGACGGTGAGTTTCCGGAAAATCGACGGTTCCTGCGAGAGGTAGCCAATACCTTGGCGCGCCCGCTGATACATTGGCATGGTGGTGATGTCCTGCCCCTCAAGGCGGATCGCTCCGGCCTGAGGAGAAATCAGACCGACCAACATGTAAAACGTGGTCGTCTTCCCTGCCCCGTTGGGACCCAGCAAACCGACGATCTCGCCCTGTGCGACGCGCAGCGCGACGTCATTGACGACGCGCCGACCCCGGTAAACCTTGACCAGCCCCTCGGCAGACAGCACGGACGGACTGTCGGGAATCGCGGTCTCAGTGGGCGGCGTGACGGTTCGGGCGTGCTGTGGATGCTCCCCCGTGTCTCGAACGAGCTGAGATACTTCCGACCGATGATGCGCCATACGCCGCCAGTGCTCCGGCGCAATGGTCACGATCGCCTCGGGGTCGGCCGTTCCGGCGGAGGGAAGGAGCACGGCCTGCTCGTCGGCCAATCGAGGGAGCAGTGACCCACTGAGGTGACCGCGAACGGCATCGATGGACAGTCGGGCCGCCTCGGTCTCACGATTGCGTCCCTCCTGCACAAGCACGTCCAGCAGGGCTTCGCGAAAGCGTGAGGCGAGCGCGTGGAGCGGTGCCGCACCGCGGCTGTTGGCGACGTCAATGAGCGAGCCGAGTGCGAGTGTCAGATTTCGATCGCCCACCGACAGCCGCTCGAGGAGCGCGGTTGTTGGGTCGAGATCTGGCGATTCGTGAGGCAGCTGATCAGTCATGAACGACGGCGGAGGGATGAGACAGAATCCGGTGCGGCGAACTCATTCCCCGTTGGCTGACGCGGGGTGTGAGGTGCTGGTGGTGGTACCTTTGGTGGCGTCGGACTGGCCGGTCGACGTTTCGTACTGTCCGATAGACTATCGGGGGCCGGTTCTTGATACAGTCCCGATGCTGCGGAATCTACCGTTACGAAACGCACCTGTCCGCTGTCGAATACCACCAGAATGGTGACCCCCCGAACGTAGTTCAGTGAGGCTGGGGCGCGAGGCCCGTCTTTCGACGCGATCTGGAAGAGCGAACTGGCATGTCCGAGCGCATGAATCTCGCTGATTTTGGCTCGCTGGCTGGTGTCCCCCGGGGTTACGGTTGAATCGAACCACGCCTTCACGGTATCGCCGCGCAAGACGTCCCGATCGTCGGATTTGATTTTGAGCGTGTCGGGCGTGCCTGTGGCTACCGCTCGACCGACCGCGACGACGTGCCGCACCCGCTGATCGGGCATGCGGACGTCAATCGAGTCGGCTTCCAGCAGTTGCGCCGACGTCGTGGCCTTGGCGCGCCCTTTTCCGAACGCGAACGCGCGATCGAGTTTCTGAGCCGTGAATCGGAGATCGATCTCTTCGGACTGCATCACCACATCGTTGCTTGACGAGTTGGCGTTGTGCCGCGCGACCACCCGTTCGACTTTCTGTTCTTTGCTGTAGATGTCGATGGTATCGCCGAACAGGCGAAACGGCTCGTCCTTGTCGCGATTGATGATGCGGGCCGTTCGAATGAGTCGCGCGCGTTCGGTGTGTTTATCAAAGCTCGCCGAATCCGACTCACCAAGGAGTGTGGTTCGATTGATCTGGACGTCGCCCCATGCGAGGAGCAGACTGTCGCCTTCATCAACCATCGTATTGGCCGAAACCGTGACCGGGGGGCCGGGTTTGCCGGTGCTGTCCCGTTCGAGCAGTTGTACGGTGGGACGGTTTGGCGCGATGAGTCGCGAGAGTGGCCTGCTGCCCGGAAGCGGCCGCAGGTACTCGATGCTTGATCCCCGAAACGTGCTGCCGGAGGCCAACTGAGTGGCAACCACGTTGCCATCGGCGAACAAACGTTCCTCTCTGGTGAAATACACGGCGCGCTGTGCGTCGACGCGTATGCGGCCGGGTTCTTCATACACCACGTTGCCAAACAGGTTGGTGATGCCGGACGATTCGTAGAGCTCCGCGCTGTCGGCGCGAATCCGATTCTTCTCACCCTGACAGTGGGCGGCGAAGCCGCCGCCGATGAACGTCAGTTGGGTACTGTCTGGCAACCGTTGGCCGCGCAGCCGGTTGGTGTCTGGTGACTCGTTGAAGTCGAGTACGCACTGTCGTCGGGCGGCCGGCTCCGCTTTGCGAGGAACTTTTTTGGCGGCGCTGTCGCCGCGAGTCGGCAGATCGGTGGCTCGTGCGGCCATTGAATCGGCCGCGCCCGCGCGGGCGACGGAATCGGCGGCGCGCACTGCGTCAGACGAGGTATCACGCGCCGCATCTTTGGTGGGTGCGATCATGGCGGAATCGCCGCGCGATGCCATGGGAGGCGGCGCGGCTGGACGACGCGCACGGATACAGCCAGCGGCGATGGATGGGAGGACCACCAACAGCAGGCACCGCAGACGTCGTGTCCGTGAGGGTGTCATACGCGTGCCTATTTCACCGGAATCTGGACCGGCGCGACGCCTTTGCAGGCGCGTAAGCACCGAAAGTTTGTCATGCTCGGATCGGATTCGAACCCGATACCGGTGAACACGCGCGTGGGCTCGGTTAACACGAATGCACTGTCGGTGAAGATCTGGTTGCGCTGCTGATCATACACGAGCTGAGCTGACGCGAGGCGTTTGCCATCATCGCGATTCACGACGACGTCACCACGCGCCTCCAGTCGCGACAACCGCGCGTTGTACACGCCGGACCGAGACGTCATCACGCCATCCTTGAGACCCTGGGATGAGTAGAACGTCACGTGGATACGCCGCAATTCGAGTCGCGAACCGTCGTCGTATGTGAACGCCGTGTCGCTCAGCAGCAATCCTTTCGCGACACTCTGGTCGGTGAGTATCATGCGCAGGCCGTAGGCCACCGAATTCGCGGAATCAGGAATGGCCGACGCGGCGGCCGCCACGGGTTTCACCGCCGCACGCGTTTTCTGGCACCGCGCCGCGCCCAGCAACCACGGGGCTATCGCCGTGCACGCCAATAGTGGCCATCGCCGGCGCGTCGTTCCCGCCGAACGTGTCATGCGGCGCCAGCCCGCAACAGGTCGTGCAGATGGACGACGCCCACCAGGTGACCCCGCGAGTCAACCACCGGCATGGCCATGATGCCCCGCGTTTCCATTCGATGCACGACGGCACTCCCCAGTTCATGGTCGAGCGCCAACTGCGGCGCGGCGGACATCACCTGCGCGACTGGCACGGCCAGCACATCCTGTTCCCTGTGCAGCAGTCGCGTCAAATCGCCTGCGGTGACGACCCCAAGAACGCTCGACTGTTCCACGATGATGGCGATGCCGCGCCGCGCTGCGAGCAACACCACGGCCTCGCGCATGGTCGCCGCATGCGACAACGTGGGCAGGCGATCCGTCTCCATGACATCGGCCACGCGGGTCAGCAGCCGACGTCCGAGCGCACCGCCGGGGTGCAGTCTGGCAAAATCGTCCTTGTTAAATCCCTTCTCCAGCAAGAGGGCAACGGCCAGCGCGTCACCAAGTGCGAGGGTCACCGTGGTACTGGTTGTCGGCGCGAGGTCGTGCGGACACGCTTCCTCGCGGACGCCCAGATCGAGCGTGACCTCGGCAGCGCGCGCCAGACGTGACGCGGGTTCGGCCGTCATCGCAATCACGTGCACGCCCATGCGCGCCAACGCGTCGATGAGACCGAGCAGTTCCTCACTTTCGCCGCTCTTCGAAATCAGGATCGCGACGTCGTCCGTTCCCACGATACCGAGATCGCCATGAACGCTTTCCACGGGATGCAAAAACGTTGCCGGCGTCCCGGTAGAGGTGAACGTCGCCGCCATCTTGCGGCCGACCAGTCCCGACTTGCCTACGCCGGCAACGATGATCCGCCCGCGGCAGTCGGCCAGCAAGCGTACCGCACGGGCGAATGCCGACGTCAGTGCAGCACGTGCCGCTGAGAGCCCAAGGGCTTCGAGTTCGAGAACGCGTTGTCCGCGCGCGATGATCTCCTCATCCGTACTCATGATGGCGGTCCGTCCGAACGCTTCGCGACATACGCTTCCACCAGATCAATCCACTCGCCGCGCGCGTGCAACAATGCTTCAGAGAATTCCCGCACTGCGCCGAACCCTCCGCGCGCGCTCAATTGCAACGTGGCGGTGCGGCGCACCTCCGGCACGGCATTGCCCACGGCAACTGGCAGTCCCACCACGCGCAACACAGCGAGATCGGGCAGATCGTCGCCAATGAAGGCGCACTCCTCCAGCGAGCACTCGAGTTCCTCCAGCACCCTCCGCAGGGCGGGGAGTTTGCGAGCGAGCGGATCCTGCACTACGGCAACCACACCTAATTCGCGCGCCCGCATCGCCACACTTTCTGACACGCGACCGGTGACAATGACTACCTGCACGCCGGATTCCTGCAACAGGTGCACACCAAGTCCATCCTGAATGTCGTAGCGTTTGACTTCGAACGGTCTCGCGTCATGCGTGGCGGTCGCGTGGGTGGCGCCGAGGTACACGCCGCCGTCGGTCAGCACGCCGTCAACGTCGAGACCCACTACGCGTATGCGACGAGCCAGTTCGGGATCGATACGCGGCGTGTGAATCGTGAGCGTGGGCAGCACGTCGTCGTTCACGTGCGGACCCGATGCCAGATATCCACCGCGCGAATCACGAGGTCACGCAGCACATCAAGGGGCAGCATGTTGGGACCGTCGCTCGGCGCCCGATCGGGATCAGGGTGTGTTTCGAGAAACAGCCCCTGCGCGCCGGCAGCGACGGCCGCGAGCACGAGTGCGTGAACGTGCTCGCGGGCCCCACCGCTTGTGCCGCCGTCCCCCATACCGGGACGCTGCACACTGTGCGTCCCGTCGAACACGGCCGGCACCTCACAACTCGCTCGCAATCGCGCGAACGCGCGCATGTCCACAACCAGATCGCCGTAGCCAAAAAATGTGCCGCGCTCCGTGACCGCGAGCGCGCCGCAGGCGCGGCCGGCGCGACGGGCACCCGCCTGAACCTTGTGGATGGCGCCCCGCATGCCTTCCGGATGCATCCATTGCCCCTTCTTCACGTTTACCGGCTTGCCGGTGGCACCGGCCGCCAGCAGCAGGTCGGTTTGTCGGCAGAGAAAGGCCGGAATCTGCAACACATCCACCACATCGGCGGCGGGTGCACACTGTCCGGCGTCGTGCACGTCGGTGAGAATTGGCAGCCCCGTTGCCGCGCGCACCCGTTCCAGAGACCGCAACCCTTCGTCGAGCCCGGGGCCGCGCACGCCATCGACATTCGACCGGTTGGCTTTGTCAAAGCTGGCCTTGTAGATGATGCCGCCAGGTACCTGTTCGGCAAGACGGGCGAGTGCGTCGCCCACGCGCAGATTGAGCGCGTCGTCTTCCAGTTGACACGGGCCAGCAATCAGAAACAGTTGATCGCCGGGCAAGTGCGAGGAGGAACGCGCGCCCGGCACGTCAGCGCGCGACGTCAGCGGGCGCCCCGTCGTGCATGTCCGCGGGCGCAGTCACGTGCGCGGTTGGCGTTTCGGAACGCCGATATCGATCGGCGGCGGCAACGAATCCGGCGAACAGCGGATGCGGGCGCAGCGGACGCGACTGCAACTCGGGATGGAACTGGCAGCCGATGAACCACGGGTGCGATGGCAGTTCCATCATTTCGACGAGCGAGTTGTCGGGGGAGAGTCCGCTCAGTCGGAGTCCGTGCTCGACAAACGTTTCGCGATACCGATTGGAAACTTCGTATCGATGGCGATGGCGCTCGCTGACTTCCGGCTGCCCGTAAATCTCGGCGGCCTTGGATCCCGGACGCAGTCGGCAGGGATACGCGCCCAGTCGCATCGTGCCGCCCTTGTCCGTGACCTCCCGCTGCGAATCGAGCAGTGAAATGACCGGATCGGCGCACTCGGGGGCGAACTCACTGGAGTGGCTCTCACTCAATCCCAGTACGTGGCGTGCGAATTCGATGATGGCCACTTGCATCCCGAGGCAGATCCCGAAGAATGGCACCTGCATCTCGCGGGCAGCGCGAATGGCCTCAACCATGCCCTCGACGCCACGGACACCGAAGCCGCCGGGTACGAGCAACCCGTCGAAGGCCGACAGAATTTCGCGAGCGCGTTCGGCGGACGTGAACGTGTCGCACGACGTCCAGGCGAGATCCACGCCCACGTCGTTGCCGATACCGCCGTGGATCAGCGCCTCATGCACGCTCTTGTAGCTGTCGATGTAGTCGGTGTACTTGCCGACCACGCAGATTTTCACGCGCGCGCGCGGATGCTTGACGCGCTGCACCATGGTTCGCCATGCGCTGAGATCCGGCGCGGGTGCCGACAGGCGCAGGCGCTCCATGACCCGTTCCGCAAAGCCCTGCGCTTCGAACGACAGGGGGATTTCGTAGATCGTGGGCACGTCTGCGCTTTCGATGACTGCTCCGAAATCCACATTGCAAAACAACGCGATCTTGCGCTTCACCTCATCGCCCAATGGACGCTCGGTGCGGCAGATCAGAAAATCGGGTTGGATGCCGATTTCCATGAGTTCGCGAACCGAATGCTGCGTAGGTTTTGTTTTCACCTCGCCGGCCGCGGCGATGTACGGCACCAGCGTCAGGTGCACGAACATGGCGTTTTCTTTGCCGACTTCGCGTCGGAACTGA
>JANMRE010000773.1:0-2021 GCA_031370885.1 Gemmatimonadaceae bacterium | reverse complement strand
AATCTGCTCCGGCGCCATGTAGGCCGGCGTGCCGAGTGCCACGCCCACACTGGTGAGCGTTGCGCCGTGTTCCGCGCCCGCATCGACCAGTGCCTTTGCCACGCCGAAGTCGGTGACCGCGGCACCACCCTCGGCCAGCAGAATATTCTCCGGCTTGATGTCGCGGTGCACCACGCCTTTGCCATGCGCATACGCCAACGCACTGGCCACGTCGCGCAACGTGCGCACCACGTCGGCGATGGGCAGTTCCCCCGCACCCAGCCGCGTGCGCAGCGACTGCCCGTCGACAAACGGCATGGCGAACCAGGGTAGCCCGTTCGCATCACCGGTGGAGAGCAACGGCACGATGTGCGCGTGCTGCAGCTTGGCCGCCAACGAGATTTCGCGCAAGAAGCGTTCGATGGAGACAGTGCTGGCCAACTCCGGCGGCAGCACTTTGAGCACGACGCGTCGGTCGAGTGCGGTTTCGGTGGACAGAAACACGCGCGACATGCCACCGCCGCCGAGTTCGCGGTCGAGGCGATAGGTGTGGCCGAGCGACTGCTGGAGTTGGTCGCGGAGGGGATCCATGGCGGCGGGGGTCACTTCTTGGGTGCCATGTATTGTTTGAATGCGGCGCAATCGAGGCCCGCGAATTCCGCCGCCTCCCGCTGTTGCGACAGGCCCTTGCGTGTCCCTGCCTGCAGCAGGCCCACCGCGCGCTCGCACTGTCCGATCTGAGCGGCGATGCGCGCTTCATAGGCGAGATTGCTGCCGAACACGTACGGGCGATCCACGCGGTGCAACGTCGCCATGATCGCTTCCGCGCCGGCGGTGTCGCCCCGGCGCGCGGCATCGATCCCGAGGTAGCCCAGGGCGAGGAAGTTGCCGGTCACCGTATCCGACGCGGCAAGCGCCGTGAACATGGTACGTGCTTCATCCCAGGCACCGACATCGTACAGTGCCTGAGCCAGGAGCCGCCGCCGAGCGACGGTGGTGCTGTCGGCCACGGCTTGGCGGTACCACGTCGCGGCCAGTTGACCGAATTCCTTCGACGCGTCAGTGTGGCCGTGGTAGCGCAGTTCGCGGGCCGCCGTCAGGAATCCTCCGTGTGCAGGACTGAGCGCCTTGAGCGCCTCCAGCCGCGGCCGCAATTCCTTCGTGTTGCCAAGCGCCGCCAGTGCCTGCGTTTCGTAGCCGATCAACACTGGACGATCGGGCCCGATGGCCGCGATGCCATTGCGGGCCTCGCGGAGTTCGCGTTCGTGATCGCCACGATAGTGCAGGGTGCGTGTAACAAACTCCCATGTTCTCGGCGCCTTGCGAACATACGACTTCGACAGCATGGCGATCACCGCGTCATACGCCTCATCCAGCCGGTTGAGGCGATACGCGTCCATCACGGTCGCACCGAGCCCCCCGAGTTCGCTTGTCCGGCGCGACGCGCGCAGCGAGCCCTCGAGGTCCCCGTCGAGCCAGGCCCGAAGGAAGTCATAGTTAGCCAGGTCCAAGGGCAGAAGCCGTCCCTTCATGGGCTCCAGCCGACGCAGCAACGAATCGCTCCTGGGGAGGTTCGTGTTGGCATTCCACTCGGTGAGCGCCACCATGTAGAGCGCGGCAGACGACGTGGAGTCCAGCGCAACCGCCCGGTAGAAATGCTGCAGCGCCAGCGGGTACTTTGTTTCCCAGTACAACTCAATTCCTGTGGCGTACTCGCGATACGCGTCCATCGACATCGGCAACTTGGATGTCGCGGCGCTTGTCGAGAGCAATGGATTGACGCGCGCGGACAACGCCACCATCACCCGCTGCAACACGCTGTCGACGCCTGCCGCCTGCTGACTCGCTGCCACCACTACCAGCGCAATAGGCGACAGCACCGTGCTACGCGCCACATCGATGATCTGGGCCTGAATCGCCAGCGAATCACCGCGCCGGAAGTACTGCCCCGACACGATCAGGCCGGCGTCAGTCTCCTTCGCCAGGACCTTGGGATCGATCGACGCGCCGGATGGACTCATTGCAGCGGAGACCGCCAACAC
>JANMRE010000770.1:0-8828 GCA_031370885.1 Gemmatimonadaceae bacterium | reverse complement strand
CGCGTGGGTGACGGTGTTCGGCGGTCCCAAGCCCAAACCCGGTGCGCGAAGCGCCACGCAGTGTTGCGATCCCGCGGCGGAGCCCGTGCGGGTGAATGCGCGCGGTATCGCGCTGCCGGGTACGGTCGAACGCATTGATGTCGTTACCGGAATGGTCACGCATCGCATTACCGTTGGAAAACACCCCACCGGGTTGGCATGGGATCAAACCCGTGAGCGGCTGTACGTGGCCAACGGCAACAGCGACGACATCAGCGTGATTGACACGCGACGCAATACGCTGGTCGGCACCATCGCCATTGCCCCATTTCGCGAACGCAACAGCGGACTCACCCCAACGGCGCTCGCACTCTCACCCAACGGCCAAACCCTGTACGCCACACTCGGTGGTGCCAACGCGGTGGCCGTGTATCGCGTTGGCGGCGAATCAGGTGCGCTGGCAACATTGCGCGGGCTCATTCCCACCGGATGGTATCCCAGCAGTGTCGATGTGAGTATCGATGGCTCGACACTCGCGGTTGGCACGCTGTTTGGTGTTGGCGCTGGCACCGGCAAGACCGCCGGCAAGGAAGGTCGCTACGTCTTCGCCGAACGGGGATCGGTGAATGTGATTGCCCTTCCCAGCGACGCCGACCTGGCGGCCTACACGATGAGCGTGGCCGAAAACAATCGGTTCCATCTGGCCAGCGGCCCGGCGGCACCGTCACTCACCCCGCGCCGCACCGCGGTCGCTCGCGCTGTGCCGGAGCGGCCGGGTGAAGCGAGTCTCATTCAGCACGTCGTGTACATCATCAAGGAGAACCGTACCTACGATCAGGTACTTGGCGATATAGGCAAGGGCGCCAGCGACCCGCGCCTCACCATGTATGGCCGCGACGTCACCCCCAACACCCACGCCATCAGCGAGCAGTTCGTCCTGCTCGATCACTTCTTCGCGTCGGGCGGCAATTCGGCCGACGGTCACAACTGGCTTACGCAGGCAAACGAAACCGCGTACCCCATGTGGCCCTTGTATTTCGGTCGCAGCTATCCCAGTGAGGGGAACGATCCGCTCACCTACTCGTCTGGTGGTTTCTTGTGGGAAGCTGCGCAGGCCAAAGGCAAACGCGTGGTGAGCTTTGGTGAATACGCGCCCGCGCCCAGCGACTCGATGCCGAGTGTGCGCGCAACACTCATGGCCATGATGCGCGATAGTGCGAACTACTCACCGGCCAAGGCGCGTCGCAGGCTCAAGACCATGTACAACACCCGGAGCGAAATTCCCAGTCTCGACCGAATTCTGGTGCGTGAGTATCCCGGTTGGACGCAGGAAGTGCCGGACGTCATCAAGGCGGACATCTTCATCGAACATCTGAAGGAGTGGGAAGCGACCCGGCAGATGCCGCATCTGACGCTGATGATCCTGCCGAATGACCATACGCAAGGCACCTCGTCCGGTTGGTGCACGCCACGCGCCTGTGTGGCCGACAACGACCTGGCCCTTGGCAAGATCGTGGACGCACTCAGCCACTCATCCTTCTGGAAATCGATGGCCATTCTGGTCGTGGAAGACGATGCACAGAACGGCGTCGATCATATCGACGGGCATCGCACCGTTGCGATGGTGGCCAGCCCATACGCGAAACGCCGCGCGATCGACAGCACATTTTACAGTCAGCCCAGCATGGTGAAAACCATCGAACTGATGCTGGGACTGCCAGCTCTGAGTTTGTTCGATCTGGTGGCCACCGACATGCGCGCCAGTTTTCTCGGCCCGTCCGAACAGCCGGACTTCACGCCGTACACCGCGCTCGTGCCGCAGCAGTCGCTGTTCGAAACCAACGTAAAGGTTGGCGCGATTCGTGGACCCAATGCCAACGCGCGGCGGGCCGCCGCGCTGGCGAGTGCCCGCATGAATTTTCATGAACCGGACGCGGCACCCACCGAAAAGCTCAACCGCATTCTCTGGGGCGAGGCCAAGGGTTGGAATGTGCCGTATCCTTTCGTGAAGCGTTCCTTGTTCTTTCCGCTCGCCGTTGACATCGATGATGACGATCGCGAGGAGCGGGTCGAGAAGAAGAAACGTTAGCGGTTCGGCTCCGCACGCGACTCACGCTCCAGCAGGATCGCCTTTCGCTCGAGTCCCCAGCGGTAGCCTCCCAACGCCCCATTGCTGCGCAACACGCGATGGCAGGGCACGATCACGGCGGTTGGGTTCGCCCCGCACGCCGATCCCACGGCACGCACGGCGCCGGGCGACCCGATGCGCCGCGCCAGCTCAGCGTACGTGATCGTCTCCCCGCGCGGAATTCTCGTGAGTTCTCGCCACACGCGCTGCTGAAACGCCGTACCGCGCAGGTCGAGTGGCAACGGCGTGGCCAGTGCAGCGCCACTCGCCGCCGCCACCACTGCCTGCGCAACCTCACGCACGGCGGCGTCATCGGCAACCAGCGTCGCCGCGTGCAACTCCTCGCGCAGCATCGCCTCCAACGCGGTCGCGTCGTCTCCCAGAATCACCCGGCATACGCCACGCGACGTCATGGCAACCAATGCCTGTCCCAGCACGCACGGAACCACCGTGTAAAACACGGTCTCGCCCGCTGCACCGCGTCGATACGCTCCGGGCGCCATGCCCAGGTGCTGCTCGGCGGCGGCGTAGGCGCGCGGCAGTGAATCGAACCCCGCGTCAAATGCTGCCCGCGATACCGACGCATGTGTGCGTAGCGCGAGGCGCAGCCGCTCTGCGCGTCGCGCCACCTGCCACTCCTGCGGCGAACACCCGACCAGTCGGGTGAATTGTCGCTGCAGATGCGAACGACTGAGACCGCTGATTGTGGCCAGTTCGTCCAGCGCCATCGGGCCCCCCCCCTCGTGCGCGTCGAGATGGGTGAGCGCCCGCACGACGGCGGCCGTTGATGCGCTTGCAGTAAGCGCGTCGGGTGTGCAGCGCTTGCACGCGCGGTACCCCGCCAATCGCGCCGACGTCGCGTCAGGATAGAATGCGACCCGGTCAACGCGTGGTCGACGCGACGGACACGACGGTCGGCAATAAATTCGCGTCGAGGAAACCGCGAACACAAACGCGCCGTCCCATGTGCGGTCGCGATTCAGGACGGCACGCCACCGCGGATCCGGTGCGGACTCCAACGTCGAATCGATGGCGGCGGGCATGGTGGGAAGAAGTGTGGGTGTCGTCATGGAAGGTACGTTGCGCCACACGAGATCGCGCGACAACTCGCATCGTGCGGTCAAACGGGCCATCGGCGCGGTACTGGCGAAGACGCGCTCCGGGCCGCATGCTCAGCATGCACACCAACCGCGCGCCACGCGCGAGCCAACACCGGAGGCGGGATGGGACAACTGGAGCAGGGAGCGCGCCTCGAAGCGTTGCTGCGCGACTGGCCAGGCCTTGAAACGACTCCACACCGGTTCGGTGGTCTGGAGTTTCGCGTCGATCGGCGGGAAATCGGTCACGTGCATCCCAGCGGCATGCTCGACGTGCCATTTCCGGTACGCCTGCGACGTGAGTTGGTTGCTGCAGGCCGCGCCGAAGCCCATCACATGCTCCCCAATACGGGCTGGGTGACGTTTCGCATTCGCACCGAGCATGATCTTCCCGCGGCCGTCGATCTGTTGCGATTGAACTACGAACGGCTGCTTGGCATGCACGCGCGAACCAGTGTGATCCCCATGGTCGGCAAGGTGACGATGGTTGCCGATCGTGACGCGAACGATATGCCCGTATGATTTTTCCGATCCTTACACATCTCGGCCAATGACGCATCCGCAACGCACTGCAAACGCCGGGTGGCCCGCATCACGAAACGGGTGGCTGGCGGCGCTTGCACTTTCTCCCGCCGCACTCGTCGCCCAGGATCGCGTGCGCACGATGCCGGGCTACGAACAGTATCAGAAAATGAGCGGCCAGATTGCCGGTGCCATGAAGTCGGGTGCGCTCACCGTGACCTGGGCGGCCGACGGGAAAGGCTTCGAGTTTCTGCGTGATGGCGCACGGTGGCGGTATGACATCGCCCGTCGCACCACTGATTCAGCGGGTGTGGCCACTCCTATCGCGGGGCGCGGAGCGGGCGGCGGACCAGAGCGCGGGCGACAACAGTCGCTGGCCCTTGCGCCCGACAGCCTGCATAAGGCCTTCTATCGCGATCGCAACCTGTACGTGAGTGATGGCACGGGTGCGAACGAATTGGCCATCACCACCGATGGCAGTGAGGTGAAACGCATCAAGTACGGCACGGCATCGTGGGTGTACGGCGAGGAGTTGGGACAGACCACCGCGATGTGGTGGAATCCGGCCGGTACCAAGATCGCCTACTTCCGTTTCGACGAGATGCCGGTGAAGGACTACTTCCTTGGCATGGACCAAACCAAGGTGCAGTCTGCGCTGGACGTGGAAGCGTACCCCAAGGCCGGCGCGCCCAATCCGGTGGTGGACCTCTTCGTTTACGATCTCACCACCAGGCAAACAACGCGCATTGACGTGCGGAATGGCAAGGCGTTCGACAACGATGTGATCGGTCACTACGTGTACGCGGTTCGCTGGTCACCCGATGGGTCGCTGCTCACGTTCAATCGCACCAATCGCCGCCAAAACGTGATGGAGTTTACGGCGTGTGATCCGTCGGCCGGATCGTGTCGCGTGGTGGTGCGCGAAGAATGGCCCGCCAGTTGGACCGAGAATCGCCCCACCATGCAATATCTGGCCGACGGTCAGCGTTTTCTCTGGGCCTCGGAACGCACAGGGTTCCGCAACTGGTACCTGTACGATCTCAAAGGCACGTTGCTGTCAACGATCACCCGACACGCGTTTGAAGTCGCCAACGTGGTCAAGCTTGATGAGAAGTCGGGCCAGCTCTGGTACCTGGCGCGCGACGGCGACAATCACATGAAGATGCAATTGCACCGCGTAGGACTGGATGGGAAAAACGACAAGCGACTCACCGATCCCACGCTCAACCATGCGGTCTCGTTATCGCCGGATGGCAAGTGGTTTGTCGACGTGGCGCAAACGCATGATATCGCGCCCGTCACACGGTTGTTCGACAGCAACGGCAAGATGGTCGCCGAGCTCGCCAGGAGCGACCTCACAAAGTTCGAGCAGCTTGGGCTCAAGACGGCCGAGCTGTACACCTACAAGGCCGCCGATGGCGTCACCGACCTGCACGGCCTGCTGTACAAGCCATCCACGTTCGATCCGTCAAAGAAGTATCCGGTCCTCGTGGGTGTGTACGCGGGCCCCGCAACCAATGGCGCGCTCGAAACGTTCGCCACTCCACGCGCATTCGCCGAGTTCGGGTTCATCGTGTTGTCACTCGATTCGCGCAGTGCGGCCGGCCGCGGCAAAAAATTCCTCGACGCGATCTATCAGAAAATGGGAACGGTGGAGATTGACGATCAGGCGGCCGGTGTCTCGGCGCTGAAAGATCGGCCCTATGTTGACCTGACGCGGGTGGGGATCTATGGCACGTCGTACGGAGGGTATGCGTCGGCGCTGGCATTGTTGCGACATCCCGACGTCTTTCAGGCGGCTGCGGCGTCCTCGTCGGTTACCGACTGGCGGAATTACGACACGATCTACACGGAACGCTACATGTGGATTCCCCAGGAGAACACGCAGGGGTACGATGACGGATCAGCCATGAAGTACGCCGACAAGCTCAAGGGACGGCTGATGCTGTACTACGGCACTGCCGACAACAACGTGCATCCGTCGAATACCATGCAGCTCATTCAGGCGCTGCAGCGCGCCGGCAAGAGTTTCGATTTGCAGGTGGGTCCCGATGCCGGACATACTGGTCTCAATCCGATGCGCATGATGGAATTCTTCATCGACAATCTGGTGCTCAAGCCGACGAACGCCCGGGCGATGTAGTCGCCGAACCCCATCGTATGCCGGGCGTCAGCGGGCGACGGCTTGGGCGTCTCCCACGCGTATCGGTTCCGCTACCGCCTGACCCACCGCCAGCGCGGGGATGTGCTCCCGTTTCGCCATGAGTTGCGTCACGAATCGTTGCCCTTCCGAAATGCGCTCGATTTCGATTGCCACCGCTTCAACCGCTTGTTCCATGCGCTCCAAACGGGCCGCGCTTTCCACGACTTGTGGCGCCGGCTGCGGATGTGCCCAGCGTCTGAGCATTGTCCGGGCCAAGGCAAACGCCAGCGGCGCCCAGATCAACACGATCGAAACGATGGAAATCCCCGTCAGCTGGCCTGAGCTAAAGGGGCCATACCGCGGCGCGACCGTCGTTCCTCCGTCGAAATCGCCCACCTGCGCGGCCGCCAAGGCCTGACCGTTGGCCGCGATATCGGTCTCAAGCTGCATGATGCGCCCATCAAGCACCGCGATTCTTCCCTCAAGTCCAGCGCTCGCTGCACCCCCGGGTGAGCCCTTCAGCGCTTCGGCCGCATCTTCCCGTCTACTCGTTGCCGACGTGATCTGTCTCGACAGCTCGTCTCGGCGATTTCGGAGCGCCGGTAGATCGGCCCGCCCGAACTGTCTGACACCTGCCAGCTCAGGCGTTGTTGCCGTTTGAGGGGTGGTTGGGATCGCTGGTGCAGCAGGCAACTGAGCAGGTTGCTCGACGACGGCCTGCGCCAGGGAATAGTGAGTTGACATAGGGATCCGTACGGTCGGGACACCGACCGGGATTCGTGTGAGTCCGGTAATAGCCCATGGCACAGGGACAGGTCTGGGAACACTATACGACATACCCTGCCACTTCGCCTCCTCCCAAGCCGGCGTTCGCACACGTTACATGAAGGAACGGACATGACGACGCTCTCTCCAACACTCGACCTCGCGGTGTTACTCGACGAGGCCCGCGACATGACGCAGCAGGTCATTGCTTGGCGTCGGCATCTCCACCAGCGGCCGGAAGTCGCATTCCACGAGCATGAAACCGCGCGATTCGTTCGCGAAGCGCTGGCGGCGATTCCCCGACTGGTGGTCTCTCGCCCCACCGAAACCAGTGTGATGGCGCGACTTGTTGGCGCGTCGCCGGGGCGTGTGGTCGCGGTACGCGCCGACATCGACGCCCTCCCGATTCACGAAGAGAATGACGTTCCCTGGCGTTCTCAGGTAAATGGGGCCATGCACGCCTGTGGCCATGACGGACATACATCCATCGTGCTGGCGCTCGCCACCCTGCTCGCGCGACACCGCGATCAGCTCTCGGGCGAAGTACGCTTCGTGTTTCAGCACGCCGAAGAACTCGCGCCCGGCGGCGCCGAGGAGATGGTGCGAAAGGGCGTGATGGATGGTGTGGATACGGTGATCGGCATCCATTTGTGGGCACCGATGCCGGTGGGTCGCATCGGTATCATCTCCGGACCCGCGATGGCCGCGCCCGACAGTTTCCAGTGCACCATCTTTGGTGACGGTGGTCATGCGGCCATGCCGCACATGACCGTCGATCCGATTGTTGTTGGTGCGCAGGTGGTGACCGCGCTGCAGCACATTGTGTCGCGTCATGTCGACCCGCTCGATCCGGCAGTGGTGTCGGTGACCCAGTTTCATGCGGGCACCACCTTCAATGTGATTCCCGGTTCGGCCATGCTCACGGGAACCTTTCGGACGTTTGATGCAACGTTGCGCGTGCGCATCCCCGAACTGATGGAACGAATCATCAAAGGCATCTGCGATGCGCATGGTGCGCGCTACGAGCTCTCCATCGAGCGCGGTTACCGGCCAGTCGTGAACGATCCCGCCACCTGCGCACGCCTTGAGCGGGTGGTCAATCGCACGTTTGGGACCGACGTGCTGCTGTCGACTCGCCCCACCATGGGCGGCGAGGATTTTTCGGCGTACCTGCAAAAGGCGCCGGGTGTGTTCGCGTTCATTGGCGCCGGCAATGCCATTGAGGGCATTCTGTATCCGCACCACCACCCGCGGTTCAACATCGATGAAGCCTCCCTCAACATCGGACTGCGCTATCTCGCGGCGGCGACACTCGAACTGCTTGAGTGACCGATAGCTGAAACACCCTCGGAGCAATTCCGTTAGGACCACCTCAGGCCATGCAAACCATTGGGCCCGTTCGGCTGTCTCATGCTGACTGCCCTCCGTGCGTCCTGTTCCCGCCCTCCCGCGCCGTGGTATGAGACATCTGAAGCTCGCGGCCCGCATGCTGCTCAAGACACCATTCGTCACGGCCATTGCCGTGGCGTCTCTGGCGCTCGGCATCGGCGCCAACGCGGCCATCTTCTCGCTGTTCAACGAGATCCTGCTGCAGCCACTGCCGGTTCTCAATCCGAATCAGCTGGTCAATCTGGCGAATCCAGGCCCCAAGCCGGGTTCCCAGAATTGCGGTCAGGCCGGCGGCTGTGATGAGGTGTTCAGCTACCCCATGTTCAAGGACCTCGAGCAGCAGCAAACCGCTTTTACCGGCATTGCCGCGCATTTCGGATTTGGCGCCAATCTCGCGGTAAAGAACGAGCCCAGCACGGGCCAGGGAATATTTGTATCGGGCTCGTACTTCCCGGTGCTTGGTCTCAAGCCTGAAGTGGGGCGACTGCTGGGACCCATTGATGACGCGGTTATCGGCGCGAACTTCGTCACCGTACTCGGCTACGAGTTCTGGCTGGAGCGGTTTGGCGGCGATCGCCACGCGGTCGGACAAAGCATCATCGTCAACGGCAAGACGTTCACCATTGTCGGGGTCGCCCCACGAGGCTTTCGCAGCACCACGCTGGGCATGCGCCCCACCGTATTCGTACCGATCAGCATGCGCGAAGTGGTCGAGTCGAGACGCCCCGCATTCGAGAATCGCCGATCGTACTGGATTTATCTCTTTGCGCGGCTCAAGCCGGGCGTTTCCATCGAACAGGCTCGG
>JANMRE010000754.1:0-4353 GCA_031370885.1 Gemmatimonadaceae bacterium | reverse complement strand
CGTCGTCGTGCCGCTCCAGTTCCGTGAGTGCGAGCCCTTCGAACAGATGCGCCAGTCCGAACGACGGATGTTGCGCGATCACCATTCTCAGCTCGCGCAGGGCCTGCTCGGGGTCGCCCTCGTACAGGCGCAGGATTCCACCGCTGGCCGCAATGGATGGTGACAACGGATCAAGCTCGCGAGCCCTCGCCACATGCGCTCGCGCCTCGATGAATCGGTGTCGCGGCGCCAACAGGTGCATCGCGTACCACTGATGGGTTACTGGACCCTGCTCACGCTCGGCGAGCGCGGCTACGAAGTCCGACTCGGCGCCGGTCCAGTCGAACTCGAACAATGCGCGTACCGACGCGCGCGCGGTGAGGCCCTCCGCCGATCGTGGTCGATAGTGGAGCGCTTGCGTGGCGGCGGCCAATGCCTTCGGCATGGCCGTCCGTGGTTCGATCACATCGTAAACCGCCAGTGTGACATAGCAGTCAGCGAGGCCAGTTAATGCGAGGGTGAACGATGCGTCGGCATCGACCGCCGTTTGCATGTGCCCGAGCGCGCGCTGCATGGAGCTCGCGGTGCGTTGGCTCCACTCGAAGCGTCCTTTCAGATATGACTCGTACGCTTCGAAGTTCGCGGTGGGCGTTTCCACGAGCCGTTCGGTGTTGGGGCGCAGCTTCACTCGGAGGGCGTCCACGATTGCCCTTGAGATCTCGTCCTGCACGGCGAACACATCACTCACGTCCCGATCGAATCGTTCTGACCACAGCGCAAAGCCACCAGCCACTTCGGTAAGCTCGGCGCTGATGCGAAGCCGCTCACCCGTCCGCCGCATACCGCCGGTGAGGACTGCGCTGACACCGAGTTCCGTGCCGATCGCGCGGACATCGTCGGTTCGGCCCTTGAATCCGAACGCCGAGGTGCGGGCGATGACGCGAAGTCCGGGAAGCTTTGAGAGCGCATGGATCAGATCCTCGCTGATGCCGTCGCTCAGGTAGTCATCGCCGGCGACTCCACTGCGATTTGAGAAGGGCAGCACGGCGATGGATGTTACCGTGGTCGCGCCGCTGCGCCGGGCAGTGAAGGGAACAGACGGTGTGGCGGTCAGGGCTTCGGCAAATATGGCCACCGACGCGAAGCGCTTGTCCGGTTCGCGCTCAAGTGCGGTGAGCAGCGCCGACTGCACGTGGAGCGGCAGCGGCTCCAGCGTATGTTGCGGCGGTTGAGCGGCACGCACGGTTTTGCGCGAGAGGATGGCGATTGATGTTGGACCGTCGTATGGCGGACTTCCGTCCAGCAGCTCATACAGCACCGAGGCAAGACTGTACAAGTCGGCGCGTTCGTCTACCGGCGTGTCGGTGAACATCTGTTCCGGGGCCATGTACAATGGCGTGCCCGTAAACATTCCGTCTGACAACGGCGCGTCGCTGGCGTCATCGGTGCGCCCCAGGCGCTTGGCAATACCAAAGTCGGCGACCAGCGCGTGCCCGCGGAACAACAGGATATTCTCTGGCTTCACGTCGCGATGCACGATGTTGCGACTGTGTGCGAAACTGAGCGCCTCGGCCACCTCGAGCGTCAGCCTCAGGGCCTCCGTGAGGGAGAGCCGGTGCTCGCGCTCCAGACGTTCGCGCAGCGACTCGCCCTCCACGAACGGCATGACGAGATAAAGCAGCGAGTCCGTGTCACCCGAGTCGTAGATAGGGACAATATGCGGGTGCTGCAGACACGCCGCCGTGCCGATCTCCCGCAGAAAGCGCTCGGCACCCAGACTGGCCGCCAGCTCAGGTCGAAGGACCTTCACGGCAACCTGCCGGTCGTGTTTGTGATCCTGCGCCAGGAACACCAGCGATGCGCCCCCGCGGCCGACTTCCCTGAGGAGCGAGTATCTCGCCCCCAGTGCTCGGCTGAGTTCAGCATTCGGTGTCGTCAGGTCAGGCTCATCCGATGTCATGCGGTCGCGGGCGCGATTCGATAGTGTGACGAGGGCACGGGCTGCAACGTGTGGCGCGAGGACAAATGATGGCGGGACGCGTCGTGTCGCGCCACCGCAACGGGAATGCGGGCCTCGGCGTTTACGGTTACAGGGTGGCGAGAAAGGGGTGAAATTCCTGCCGCGCCACCCACCACCCGCCGTCGTCTTCTCTGCCTGCAGGAGCCCCGATGTTCCGATTGCCGCGCCCGACCCTGTCCTCGCTGTTGCTCCCGTTGTTGGCGGTGCTCTGCGTCGCCACCACGCAACCGGTAGCCGCGCAGCCTCTGAACAACGTTGCGCAGGAGTTCGAGAAGCTGCATTTCCGCTCCATCGGACCGGCCACCATGTCTGGACGCGTGGCGGATTTGGCGGTCTATGAGGCAAACCCGGCCATCTACTACGTGGGTTCGGCGCACGGTGGTGTGTGGAAGACCACCAGCAACGGCGCCACGTTCACGCCACTGTTTCAGGATCAGGGTCTCATCGCCATTGGCGATGTGGCCGTTTCGCAGAACAACCCCGACCTCGTGTGGGTGGGTGCGGGTGAGTCGAACAATCGTCAGAGCACGTCATGGGGCGGGGGTGTCTACAAGTCGGTTGACGGGGGAAAGACGTTCGCGCTGATGGGGCTGGCCAACTCCAAGCACATCAACCGCATCATCATTGATCCCCGCAACAATGACGTGGTGATCGTGGCAGCGACGGGACCGTTGTTCGGCTCTGGCGGTGAGCGCGGCTTGTACAAAACCACCGACGCCGGAACGACGTGGAAGCAGGTGCTCAAGGTTGATGACGAAACGGGTGCGAACGATCTCGCGCAGAGTGTCAGTGATCCCAATACGCTGTTTGCCTCCACCTACCAGCGGCGTCGCACCGCCTGCTGCATGAACGGTGGTGGTCCTGGCAGCGGACTGTGGAAGTCCATCGATGGCGGCGACACGTGGACGCGGCTGAACGGCGGAGGCCTGCCCGGCGGCTCACTGGGGCGCATTTCGGTGGACGTATTCCGGGGCAACGCCAGTGTGCTATACGCGGCGAGTGAAGGACCGGCGAGTGGCGGCCGCGGAGCTCCAGCGGCCGACGAGAGCGCGCCGGATGCGGCGGCTGGCGGCGGCGGTCGAGGTGGCGCCGGCGCTGGAGGGCGCGGCGGTGCCGGCGCACCGGCTGGCGTGACGGGGGTGTATCGCTCCGCCGACGGCGGCGTCACCTGGAAGAAAGCCAGCAGCACCAATCCGCGTCCGATGTACTTCAGTCAGATGCGCATCGACCCAGTGAACGAAAATCGCATTTACATGGGTGGCGTTGGACTGCACATGTCCGTTGACGGTGGGGCGACGTTTGAAACCGACGCGGCGCTGGTGACGCACGACGATATTCACGCGATCTGGATTGACCCGAAGAACTCCGACCACGTGCTGATCGGCAACGACGGCGGTGTGGCGGTGTCGTACGACATGAGTCGCACCTGGACGTTCATTCCGAACTTGCCCGTGGGGCTGTTCTATCACGTGTCGTTCGACATGGAAACACCGTTCAACGTGTGCGGTGGCATGCAGGACAACTACGACTGGTGCGGACCCAGCGCGTCGCGCATGAATCGCGGCATTTTCAACTACGACTGGTTCCAGATTCAGGGCGGAGATGGGTTCGTGGCCATTCCGGACCTTCGCGATTCGCGCATCATCTACACCGAGTCGCAGGATGGCAACATGACGCGGCGCAACAAGGTGACTGGTGAATCGAAGTCCATTCGGCCCACCACGCAGAATGTGACGAACGCCACGGCCGGCGAGGCCTATCGCTTCCACTGGGATACGCCACTGATGCTGTCGCCCAACAATTCGGGCATTCTGCTGGCGGCGGCCAATCGGGTGTTCCGCAGCACCGATCGCGGCGATTCGTGGGAAGCGATCAGTCCTGACCTCACGAAGAACGAAAAGCGTGACGACATCGTGACGATGGGTCTCAAGGGAAGTGAGACCACGATCTCTCGCAACGATGGCATTTCTCAGTGGCCGGCCATTGTGGCACTGGCCGAGTCGCCCAAGATGGCTGGCGTATACTACGCGGGCACCGATGACGGCACGGTGCAGATGACAAAGGACGGTGGCAAGACGTGGACGAATATCACGAAGAACCTTCCTGGGTTTCCCTCGGGGCATGCGTTCGTGTCGGAAGTGGTGCCGTCGCGCTTTGATGCGGCCACGGTGTATGTAACCGTCGCCAATTATCGACTGAATGATTACGACCCATACGTGTGGATGAGCACCGATTTCGGCGCGTCATTCAAGCCGATGACGTCGGGGTTGCAAGGTGAGGTCGTCAGGACGCTTACCGAAGACACGCGCAATGCCGATGTGTTGTACGTCGGTACGGAAACCGGAATCTTCGTG
>JANMRE010000751.1:0-2806 GCA_031370885.1 Gemmatimonadaceae bacterium | reverse complement strand
ACCGTCAGCAATTCCGGATGATCCAGTGGTTGGGTGGTGATTCCGCGCAGCACCATCGGACGACCGCTGTCGACCGCCGCGTCGTGCAGCATGGCGAGAAACGCGGTTTTGCTGAGATGAAAGCTGCAGCTGGCCGACAACAATATCCCACCCGGTGACAGGAGGCGCATGGCCTGCAGATTGATGTCCTTGTAACCGCGCAGCGCACCGGGGAGCGACGCCTTCGTTTTCGCAAACGCCGGCGGGTCGACGACTATCGTATCGAAGCGGCGGCCTTCCCGGTGAAAATCGCGCAGCACGTCGAACGCGTCTCCTTCGTGCGCCACGATGTTGTGGAACCCATTGAGCGCCGCGTGTTCGGCCACCCGCGCCAGCGCCGGGGCCGACACGTCCAGCGCCGTGACGTGGGTGGCGCGCGTGGCCATGTGCAACGCGAATGATCCGTGATACGCGAAGCAATCCAGCGCGTCACCGCGCGCGTGCGCGCCAATCAACACGCGGTTCTCGCGTTGATCAAGAAATGCGCCCGTCTTCTGTCCGTCCCACGGTGCGGCAAAGTAGCGGATGCCGTGCTCCTCCACTTCAACCGTGCGTGGCACCTGGCCGCGCAGCAGGCGCACGTCGCGCGACAACCCCTCGCGGCCGCGAGCGCCCGTGTCGTGTCGCGCCAGTACCCCCGAACACCCCGTGATCTGCACCAGGGCGTCGACAATCTCGTCCGTCCACGCGTCGAGTCCAGCCGACAACAACTGCACCACCAGACTGTCGGCATACCGGTCGACAACGAGCGACGGAATCCCGTCGCCTTCACCATGCACCAACCGATACGCGTTCGCCTGCTCGACCAGCGACGCACGACGCGCAATCGTTGCTGACAACCGCGTGTACCACCACGCGGCATCGGGCGTGCGCGCCGGTTGCGCTTCGATAAGCCGCAAAGAGATTTCCGATGCCGGACTCCACAGCGACCATCCCAGTGGTTCGCCGCGCGCGGACTCCATGCGGAGGATGCCGGCCGGCACCGTGGGCCGATCAACCACATCGCTGCGGAAGATCCATGGATGTCCGCCCTTGAGCCGCTTCACGCCGCGTGGTGAAATCGTCGCCACGCCGTCAAGCACCTTCGTCACGGTGACTTTGGCTTGGGCGTTGACGCTTGCATTTTCCTTCGCTGCCGCCTGGTCTCGGCAATGGCCCGCGTGTGTTCGGCAAACGTGGTACGGAATTCGTGACGACCGTCGGGACGCGCGACGAAATACAGGTAAGGGACGTTGGCCGGATTGAGCGCCGCCACGATCGATGCTTCCCCCGGAGAGGCGATGGGGCCCGGTGGGAGTCCGGCGTACTTGTACGTGTTGTACTTCGAATCAATCTCGAGGTCCTTGAACAACACCCGATCCACATGGTTTGGCATGACGTACTGCACCGTGGGATCGGCCTGCAGTCGCATGTTCTTCCTCACGCGATTCCAATACACGGCGGCAATGATCGCCCGTTCTTCGGGAACGCGCGCCTCTTTCTCGACAATAGACGCCATCGTGATCGCATCATGACGCGAGATGGCGAGCGCCTGCAAACGACTGTTCCATCCTGATTGCCAGGCCACTTCGAAGCGCTCCAGCATCTCCACCACGGCGTCGCGCGCGCCAGTGCCCTCGGCAAAGGTGTACGTGGCCGGGAAGAGATAGCCTTCGAGCGAGGGCGCAGGGACGTTGAGTCGTCGCCGCCACGCCGAGTCGGTCACCACGGCGCGCACCGAGTCTTCCGAAACGGAAAGGGACTTGGCAATAAGCGGTGCGATATCACGCACGTCATAGCCTTCGGGGATGACTATTGTATGCATGACGCTGCGGCCGCTCACGAGCGCATCGAGCAGGTAGGAGTAGCTGGCGCGTCTGGAGAACTGGTAACCGCCGGGTTTGATGGCGCGCGCGCGTCCCGTGCTTGAGGCGAACCAACGAAACAGGCGCGGCGATCCGATAACGCCCATGCGGGTCAGCGAATCAGCGACAGCGCGCACCGTGCTGCCCTTGGGGATTCGCACGCGCACCATCGCTTCGCTGCGGGCGCTGCCACCGATCTCACGCGTGAGCCAGAACAGGGTGGTGCTGATCACCACGAATGCCAGCAGCATCCACAGCCGACCGCGGGAGCGGCGCCGCGATCTCATGTGGACAGTGACGCCGACACCACCGCTTCGCCGAGCAGCACTCCCTGCTGTGCGGCGCGCAGCACGCCATCCAGCAAGACCGCCGCGGCCAGAGCGTCCACATCGTTTTTACGACCGCGCGTCGAGCCACCCTGTTCCCTGATGCTGCGCAGGGCCGACGATGTGGTGAACCGTTCGTCAACCAATCGGATTGGCAGCGTCTGTCGCATCGACAGTTTCGCCGCCACCTCGCGTACTTCGCGCGAACGGTCTGTTTCGGCGCCCGACGGATCGATGGGGAGTCCGAACACATAGCCTTGCGCGCCGAGCTCACTGGCGAGGCGCATGAGTTCTGCCAGCGGCGCGCGCTTTCCCACGCGTCTCACAATCACACCGGCGGGCGACGCCAGGAATCCCAGTTCGTCACTCACGGCCAAGCCGATACGCTTGTCGCCCCAGTCGACGGCCAGCAGTCGGCTCACTGGCAGCCGAGTGGTCGGGTTCACGGTTCGGCCATCTGCTCGAAGAACTCCTTGTTGTTCTTCGCGCGTTCCATTCGCTTGACGAGAAACACCAGCGCTTCGTCCGACGGCATATCGGCCAGAAAGGCGCGCATCAAATAGACGCGCTGCTGTTCGAAGGGCGTCAGCAGCAGTT
>JANMRE010000750.1:0-4207 GCA_031370885.1 Gemmatimonadaceae bacterium | reverse complement strand
GCCGCAATCGCTTCGATGGTGGTGGCCACGTCGGGGGCGACGGCGGTGAGCGTTGCCAGCCGTTCGTACAGTTGCGTACGCGAAATAGGTGAGGTGGATGTCAACACCACGAGGTAGCGGTCGGCCGGCGCGCGCGCCGGGAGAAATGTTGGTGTGCGCTTGACGGCGGAGTTTTGGGACAGTCGATCACACGATCGTGTATCGACGATGTCCGGCGCGGTGGTGCCACCACCAATCACTTTGCCGGTGCTGTCCCGTCTCACCGACCGCGCCTTTTGTTGCGCGATGCGCGCCGCCGTCGCTTCCGCCTGCTTCACACAGCGATCGTAGGCCAGTCTGGCGCGCGCGATCGCTGCGGCGTCTTCCGGGGTGACTTCATCGCTCGCGCGTCGCATGTCTATGGTGAACTCGTCCTTCACGCGTTCGCGACGGATTGGGTAATCACCCGGCTGCACCACTTCAATCTCCCGGCCCGGTACCACCGCAAGGACGATCAGATTTTTCGGATTCGTGGCAGTGACCCGAACCTGTTCTTTGGCGGGATCGAACGACAGAATGCGTACGCTGTTCAAGGTTGCCGAGTCGCCGAATGCGTGCCCGGAGAACGCTGGGGGCACTGTTGCGGTGGTGATCATCGATGCCGTCGGCGAGCCCGCCGTGCGCGGGGCACCGTGGCACCCGAAGATCGTCGAAGTAATCATTGCCGCGAGCGCCAACGGTGCGATGCTATTTCGCCTTCCCACCGGGAATCCTCGTCCAGATGACGATGGTTCCGCAAGGCGTGGTGTTGTTGCCCATCGGTTGGAACTCCACCGGAATCGTCGAAAAATTCGAATACAGTTCCATGGCTTCCACGGTGCTCGGCAAAATCTCGTCCACTTCCATGCCGCGTGATCGGGTGCCATCCAGCCAGATGTCGGGCTGACACGCCGTCGTGCGCGACCCCGCCGTATTCGCCACGAATCGCACCTTGCCGCGCACGACATTGACGCCGCGTTTCGTGCGCAGCAGGTCGCTCAGGCGCGATGCGCCACGTTCCACGATGTCGGCGCGCGTGATGAAGGTGCCGATGCCGCGCGCCCGACGCTCTTCAAAATCGCGCAGCCCCAGCGCGGCACGCGTGCGGGTCTCGCTGACTTTCACGTTGCTCAGTCGCTGTGCCGACTGCTCCATCTGCACCAGCACAGTGTCCCACAGCCGGTTGCGGGCGGTGAGCAGTGCGTCGATGGGCTCATATCCGACACGTCGGAGTGAGATTGTCACCGTGTCGACATCAATTGTGAACAGTTCGAAGGCCCCTCGAATATCCGAACGGACCGTGGCACCCGGAATTGCCACACTCACGCCTTCCAGCGCCGCGCCCGCCGCATCGCGGACGACGCCCACCAGTGACCGTCGCGCGGGCGGCGAGACGGCCTGCGCGCCACTCTGCAGCGGGGCCAGAAGGGCGTACGCAACGAGCCAGAGGGGCCACGGGAGACGGCGCAGATTCGGCAGAAAACCCTCGGGCAGGTGTGCAACGGCTGGGGCGGCGAGTTGAACGAACCGCCTGCTAACGATGGGGGAGCCGCGCAGCGAGTTGAAAACTGCAACGGAGCAACGACCGCGTCCAGAGCACGTTGTTTGCGGTGAGACAAGAAAAGGCCGTTGGCGCTCCATCGCGACGGAGGACAAGTTACGAAATGCCGCTTCCCCTTTATACCCGCCGAGCGCATGCGTTGTTTCTCCGCGCTGTCCTGCTCGCAGCGGTCGGCGCATCCTCGCGATCCGCCGCACAGACACCGCCCACAACCGATCCGTCGCGCTTGCCGCCCCCGGGCTGGCCCGCATCGCCGCGCCAGTACGAGGCCATCAAAGTTGCCACCGATCTCATGATCGTCACGCGCGACGGCAAACGAATGGCGACCGATATTTATCGGCCCGGTCACAACGGGGCGCCGCTTACCGGGAAGCTACCGGTGCTGCTGAATCGCACACCGTACAACAAGACGTCGCTGGCCGAACAGGCGGTGTTTTTCGCTGAGCGTGGATATGTGGTGGCGCTGCAGGATACGCGGGGACGCTACAAGTCCGAAGGGGAGTTCTCCAAGGTGCAACCAGCCGACGCCACCGACGGATTCGATGTGATCGAGTGGCTGGCAAAGCAATCGTACAGCAATGGGGCTGTTGGCATGTGGGGTACGTCGTTCGCGGCACACACTCAGGCTGGCGCGGCGCAGTACCATCCGCCGTCACTCAAGGCCCTGTTGATCAACATGGGTGGCATGTCCAACGGGTGGGATCATGGTGTGCGGTTTCGGGGCACGTACGAAATGGGACGACAGCTCACGTGGGCGTGGAGTCAACTGCTGGCCGACGCGCGATCGCCCGATGTGAAGGCCCTGCTCACGAAAGAAAAAGCGGAAGACTGGTATGGGGTGCAACCCATGCGACGCGGACTCAACCCGCTGTCGGTGGTGCCGCAATACGAAGCGTGGTACTTCGATTTTTTCGAACACGCCAACTACGACGCGTATTGGAAAGACCCCATGCTGGCATGGGATGAGCACTACGCCGAAACGTCGGACATTCCCATGCTGCACGTGGGCGGCTGGTACGACATTTTCCTGGCCGGTACGTTCAAGAACTACTCGGAACTGCGTCGATTGAAGAAGGCACCGCAGTCGGTGATGGTGGGTCCGTGGAAACACGGTGGCAACAACCTCCCGTACGCGGGCGACGTGGCCTTCGGCGACAGTGCCGCCATCATGGATTTCCTCACCGACTTTCATGTGCGCTGGTTCGACTTTCACCTCAAAGGGCGCACCAGTGGTGCGGAGAAGGACGCCCCGGTGCGGGTGTTTGTCATGGGCACCGGTGACGGACACAAGGATGCGAATGGGCGCCTCTTTCACGGAGGCTACTGGCGCAGCGCCGATCAATGGCCGCTCACCGGAACGCAGCTCGTGCCGTACTACTTCCACGCCGATGGATCACTCACGGCGGTGAAGCCCACGGCGATACGGTCGCAGACCACCTATACGTTCGATCCGCGACATCCCGTGCCAACCATCGGCGGCGGCTCATCGGCGCGCCTGAAGGACGGGGCCTTCGATCAACGGGAAGATGCGCGATTCCCGCCCTCGCAGGCGCCCTGGTTGCCGTTGCGGTCGCGCGCCGACGTGGTGGTGTTCCAGACCGAACCGTTGGCGGAAGACCTGACGGTGATCGGTCCAATCAAAGTTGTGCTGCACGCGTCGGCCTCAACCGTCGACGCCGATTTTACCGCAAAACTGGTTGATGTCTATCCGTCCAGCACCGACTGGCCGGGCGGCTTCGACATGAATCTCACCGATGCCATTGTCCGTGGCCGCTATCGGGCTACACGCGACCACCAGGTGCTGTTGCAGCCTGGACGCGTATACCCGTTCACGATCGAGCCGTTTCCAACCGCGAACGTGTTCAAGAAGGGTCATCGTATTCGAGTGGATATTTCCAGCAGCAACTTCCCGCGCTTCGATGTGAACCCCAACACCGGTGAACCGCTCGGCAAGAATCGTCGCATGGTCACCACCGACATCTCCGTCCAGCACAGCGCGACGTATCCATCGCACATCGTGCTGCCGATCGCGCTGCCGCGCCGGTAGGCGGCCCGTGACACTCACTGCACTTGCCTACGGCATGGTGCTCGTCTTCATGACGCTCATCATGACGAAGCGACTGTCACCGCTTACCGCGCTGATTCTGGTCCCGATCGCTTTTGGGATTGCCGCGGGCTTCGCGCCCCAGCTGGGCGAGATGATGGTGGCGGGCATCACCAGGCTGGCGCCCACTGGCGTGATGCTGATGTTCGCGATCCTGTATTTCGCGGTGATGATCGATGCGGGACTCTTCGAGCCATTTGTGCAGCGACTGGTGCGTCTGGTGCACGGCGATCCGATGAAAGTCGTGGTGGGTACGGCCGCCCTCGCGTTGCTCGTCTCGCTCGACGGTGACGGTTCGACGACCTACATGATCACGACGGCCGCGATGTTACCGCTGTATCGCCGACTGCAGATGCGACCGCTGATCCTCGCCTGCGTGACCATGCTGTCGTCCGGCGTGATGAACATCCTCCCATGGGGCGGACCAACGGCGCGGGCGGCCAGTGCATTGAGCATCGACGTGGGAACCGTATTCGTGCCGATGATTCCCGCGATGGTGGTTGGCGTGGCGTGGGTGCTGTACG
>JANMRE010000743.1:0-2640 GCA_031370885.1 Gemmatimonadaceae bacterium | reverse complement strand
GGCCGAACCGAATGCACCACGCAGTTTGAGCGTGCCAAACGATGGCGTCCAGAACGATTCGTCCGACAACACCCAGGAGGCCGAAATCTTGGGATAGAACTGAAATCCAAAGTCCTTGCCGAAGGCGCTGTTGCCATCGAGGCGTCCGCCCACGGTCACGAAATAGCGATTCTTGAATCCGAGCAGCGCCGTGCCAAACGCGCCACCGGTGATCACGCGCTGCCGGTTTTCGTCAGCGTTCTTGATGGCGCCGCTTGCCACGCTTGGGTCGGAGGGCGTTGCAAAATTCTCGGCCAGCGCCACCACGTCAGACACCAGCGAGTTCACGTACTGCGTCCCGGCCGACGCCGTGATGCGCAGGTCCTTCCCCACACCGAACTCGTAGTTGTTGGCCCAATCGACACTGAGCGTACTGTTGGACCAGCGCTGGTTTTGAATGACACCCAATGGCGCCGCCGGAAAACCAAAGGGTCTGAGATTGCGATTTTCCAGCGCGGCGCGATCAAAACCCAGCGTCAGGCGGCTGGACAATCGGGTGACGGGCGTCCAGGTGCCGGTCATGCCCATGATCAGGCGATCGATGGTGCTGTGCAGTTGCTGCGCCAACACCTGGCGGATCGTGTCGGGATTGGCAGTGCCGAAGTAGTTGCGATCGCGGCGGAAGGCATTGAGCGTAAGCCCCTGCGCGTTGTTGCCGGCCGGCGTTTGGTCGATGAGGTTGTTGGTGTACGCGCTGCTCCAGTTGACCGCGAGTTTTCTCATCGGCTGGAAGTCGAGATTCGCGCGCACCTGATACTTGCGGTCCTTGTCGTTTGGCAACACGCCATCCGTGTTATCCACCGACGTGGACAGCAGATACTTGAGGTTGTCGCCCGAGCCGCCCGATACCTGCACGGCCGAACCGTACCGACCGGCATAGTTGTCCAATCCCGGCACCGAGCCCCCGCCGCTGTTGCGCAGGAAGGGGTCCATGTAGAGCAGCGGAACCGAATCGGTTCCGAATTTCTGCAGGCTGCTCACGCCACTGTTGAAGCGCACATTCCATCGCGCCGCGCCTGCCGAACCACGCTTCGTGAAGATTTGGATCACACCGGCGGCGGCGTCGGTGCCGTACAAAGTCGCTGCGGCCGCCCCCTTCACCACTTCGATGCGATCGATGTCGTCGGGATTGATGTCGTTGAGAGGGCTGGCGTACGAGTTCGCGCCGCGCTGCGTGGTGCCCGTAAAGATGCCGTTGCGGGGATACTCATCACTGCGCGTGCGCACGCCATCGATAAATACCAGTGGCTGATTGGTGAGCGAAACGCTGGTGGTGCCGCGCAGGCGGATCGCTGAACCGCTGCCGGCGTTGCCGATTCCACCACCCACGGTGACGCCGGCAAGGCGACCGGAAAGCATGTTGGACAGATTCGTTGGAACCTCGGGGAGGTCGGACGTTTTCACCTGACCAATCGAGTTTCCAACTTCGCGCTTGCGCGCCGATCCCGCCGTACCGGTGACGATCATTTCGTCGAGTGACACCGCACTGACGGTAAGTAGGAAGTTGACGTTCGTGGTGCCACCGGCCGTCACCGTGACCGCTTTCTCGGTTGGCTTGTATCCAATAAGCCGCACGCGCACCATCTGATTTCCGGCGGGCACGGCAGAGATTGCGAACGCGCCGCTGCCGTTGGTGATGCCACCGTTCGTGGTGCCAACGATGGAAATCTGTGCATTGGCCAGTGGTGCGCCCGACGCAGCATTGGTCACCGTACCGCGAAGTGCTCCCGGCGCACCCTGCGCGCGCACGCTGTCAGGAACCATCGCAACGGCCAACACGAGCGCCGCAGACAGCAGTCGACCAGTAGAGCGACGACAGTAGCGCATCACAGCCTCCAAACGATGAATGGGAGAGCGCATCACGATGCCGGGGGGGGGAGGCACGCGAATGGTCGAAGCGCGACGGGCCGCAACACTGGTCCACCGCGGCTTCGGGAAAGCCAGCGCCTCACTATTTTCCATGCAGGATCGAACTCTGTCAACATGTCGGTCGCGTGACCCGACGTGGCAGCCCGACAGGCGGTCGACTGCCGCCACTGGCCGCGGGTCGGCCCGACGACCGACGGCGTCCGGTGGTTGACGGACCGCCACCGGTGGCAAACATTGCGTCACAATGCCAACACCCCGTCTGAGTGCGCGCGATATCGACTTTCAGCTCTATGAAGTGCTGCACGCCGAGGAGCTGACGGCGCGCGGTCGTTACGCGGAGCACTCGCGGGAGACGTTCGACGCGGTTATTGACACCGCGCGCGCCCTCGCCGAGTCGCACTTTCAGCCGCACCACCGCGAAAGCGACGAGCAGGAGCCGTACGTGCGCGACGGGCGCGTCGTGACACCCGCTGCCGTGAAATCGGCAGTCGCGGCCCTGGCCGACGCGGGATTCATTGCCGCCACACACAACGCAGCCGATGGCGGGATGCAGTTGCCGCACGTGGTTGCCACGGCGGCCCTGCTCTGGTTTGATGCGGCGAATGTCGCCACCGCATCGTACGCCATGCTCACTGCGGGCGTCGCCAACCTCGTCGCCGCATTCGGTACGACCGATCAGCGTGATCGGTATCTCGAGCCGCTGCTTACCGGTCGCTATTTCGGAACCATGGC
>JANMRE010000733.1:0-10295 GCA_031370885.1 Gemmatimonadaceae bacterium | reverse complement strand
CAGGCGTTCCTCGCCGATGAATTCGTTGGCAACATCTCGGACGACGGCTACCTCGCCTGTTCGCTCACCGAGATTCGTGATGGCGTCAACGAGGTGCTCATCCGCGAGGAAGAGGAGCGCGAGGACGACGTCCATGTCGATCCCTTCACCGATGTGGAACTGCTGGCGATGCTGCAGGTCATCCAGGATCTCGACCCGCCAGGGGTTGGCGCGCGCGATCTGCGCGAATGCCTGCTGCTGCAGTTGCGGGCGGCGGGTCAGCGCGAGGCCATGGCGTATCGGCTCGTCGAGGAGGCGTTCGATGAGCTGATTGTGCACCGGTGGAGTGAGCTCTCCAAACGATTCGGCATCAGCGCGCATGACGTCCAGACGGCCGCCGATGTTATCGCCAAACTGGATCCAAAACCGGGGCTGCGCTTCAGCGCGGGCAGCGACAACTACATCATTCCCGATCTGGTCGTCGATCGCATCGACGGACACTACCATATCTGCCTGAACGACGGCAACATGCCGCGCCTGAAGCTCTCGCGGGCGTATCAGGACATCGCGCGCGACAAGAAGCAGTTTGACGCGGAAAGCAAGGATTTCATTGCCACCAAGCTCAACTCCGCCAACTGGATGATTCAAGCCATCGAGCAGCGTCGTCAGACCATGCTCAAGGTCATGCACTACATTGTCGATCGTCAGCATGATTATTTCGAACGCGGCGTTCAGGGCCTGCGACCGCTCACGTTGCGTGAGGTGGCCGATGCCGTGGGCATGCATGAATCCACCGTCAGCCGCGTGACGAATGAGAAGTTCGTGCAGACGCCGCGTGGCGTGCTGCCGCTCAAGTTTTTCTTTTCGTCAGGTCTCTCCACGTCAGACGGCGATGACGTCTCGGCCCGTGGTATCAAAGACCAGATCGAGAAACTCGTCGAAAGTGAAAACACGAAGAGTCCGCTCACCGATCAGGCGATCGTCGAGATTCTGCAGCAAACGGGCGTGCAGATCGCGCGTCGCACGGTCGCCAAGTATCGCGACCAACTGGGTGTGCTGCCGGCGCGCATGCGCAAGCGCGTCTGACGCCGTACGTCGCCGTGACTGCACTCACGCTTGGCCCGTACGACGGGCGCGTGGCCGCGCCGTCGGTGGACGTCAGCGTGCTCGTGCCCGCCAAGGACGAGGAAGGCAATCTGGCGCTGTTTCTCGAATTATGCGACGAGACATTTGGCACCCAATCCGCACGCTACGAAGTCATTGTGATCGACGACGGTTCACGCGACGGCACATGGGCGCTGCTGCAGGACCTGGCAGACCGTTTTCCCTTTCTGCGTGCCGTGCGACATCGGGCGCAACGCGGCATTGCCGAGGCGCTTCGCACCGGGTACCTGCATGCGCGCGGCGACATTCTCGTTTTCTATCCGGCAGATTTGCAGTTCAAACCCGAAGACATTCCACGACTGGTCGCACCCATCCTCGCCGATGAGTCCGACATGGTCACGGGCTACAAGCAGGGAAAGTACGACAAAGCCTTTGTGTCACAGGTCTACAACCGGCTGAGCCGTGCGCTGTTCGAGATCCCCGTGCGCGATCTCAACAACGTCAAAGCGTATCGTCGCGAAATCATGGCGGCGTTGCCGATGCGACCCGACTTTCATCGCTACATGATCGTCCTTGCGGCCGCACAGGGATACACCGTCACGGAAGTGCCGGTACCGGTGTATCCGCGTCATGCCGGGCGATCGAAGTTCGGCCTGTCACGTATTCCCGTGGGAGTGCTCGACATGCTGGCGGTATGGTTCGAACTCCGTTTCGGACAGAAACCACTGCTGGCGTTTGGCATGCTCGGTGCCGCGCTGTTTGCCATCGGTGTGCTGGCCGGTCTCTCGGCACTCGGGTGGCTCCTGGTAACAGGGCAGGGACAGCGGTGGGCATGGACGGTGATTCAAACCTGTCTCGTCCTGGGATCGGTGTTCTTCGCTACCGGGTTGCTCGGCGAACAAATCGCGCAGCAGCGCGCCGAAGTGCGGGAGTTGCGGCGCGAGTTGGATGAGGCGGCGCGGCGCCGTGAGCGGACCGCGCACTTCGCTCCCTGACGCCGCGCGACACCCGTGCGCGTTTTGTTCGTCAGCCACAACGTGCCGCGATTTGACGGTGATGCCGCCGGCTCGTTCGTGCTGCGGCTCGCCGTCGCCTTGCAGGCGGCGGGAGCACGCGTCGAAATCATCGCACCGGGCGGAGTGGGGCTCCCGGCGCGCGACGTCCTGGAGGGCGTGCTCGTGCATCGCGTCCGGTATGCCGCCGATACCGACATGACGCTCGCCTACGCTGGCACCATGGTGGAGCAGGTGCGACACTCATGGTCGGCGCGATTTGCGTTGGTGGGATTGCTGCGCGCGCTGCGTCGTACGGCTGGTGCCGCGATCGCCGATGCAGCACGACACCACGACGCCTTCGATGTGGTGCACGCGCATTGGTGGTTTCCCGCAGGTCTCGCGCTGTGGCGCAGCATGCCCCGCGCAACCGCGAGCGCGCCGGCGCGTATGCTCACCATGCATGGATCGGATGTACGTCTGGCGCGCCTGCTCGCTCCGGCCCGGGCGCTCCTGCGCGCTGTGCTCGGCGAGTACCGCGTATGCACCGTGGTGTCCACATGGCTCGCGGACACGGTCCGCACCATGTACACCGCTGCCCCGGTGCGCGTCGCTCCGATGCCGGTCGATACCCGTCACTTTTCCCTGCCCGTATCGGCGGCGCGTTCGGGCATCCTGTTTGTCGGTCGGCTCAATGCGCAGAAGGGCATCGCCGATCTGTTGCGCGCGCTCGCGCACCCCGAGCTGTCTTCGGCCACGCTTGATGTTGTGGGCGATGGCCCTATCCGAGAAGCACTTGAGGCGCAGGTGGCAACGGCGGGCCTCACGACACGCGTTCGCTTTCACGGCACGCTTTCACCCTCGGCGCTGGTACCCTTCTATCAACACGCGGCCGTTGTGGCAATGCCGTCGCGGGAGGAGGGTCTCGGGCTTGTCGCCGTGGAAGCACAGCTGTGCGGCGCGCCGGTCGTTGCCTACGCATCGGGCGGCCTCACGGATGTCGTACAACCGGATGCAGGCGGAACGCTGGTGCCCGTCGGCAACGTCGACGCCCTGGCCAACGCTATCGCGGACCTGCTGCGCGATCCCGCCGAAGCCGCGCGCCGCAGTCGCCTCGCACACGCGATGATTCTCGCGCGCTTCAGCCCCGAGTCAGTCGCGCGAGACTACCTCGCGCTCTATGAAATCGCGATCCGCGCATCCACATGCAGTCCGATGGGACGCCCGGCGTGAGCGCCACAACGCGTCGCGTTTGGTCGGCGGTTCAGGCGCTGTTGCTGGTCGCGACATTGACGTGGGTGGCGCGGGCGCTCTTTCGACAATGGGACGACATCCGTGCCGTCGCGGAGGCGAGCCAGTTGCGATGGAGGTGGATCGTGCTCGCCAGTGCGATCGTGCTGACCACCTACGCCATGCTCATTGAGAGCTGGCGATTGCTGATCGCCGGCTGGGGCGGTCACTTGCGCTACGGCGCCGCCGTCCGCATCTGGACCATTGCCAACCTTGGGCGATACGTTCCCGGAAAGCTCTGGTCTGTGGGCGCCCTGGGACTGCTGGCAAGGAAGGAGGGCGTATCCGGGGTCACTGCGGCGGGTGCCGCCATTCTGGGAACACTCCTCAATGTGGGAGCAGGTATCGGCATTCTTGCGCTCAGTGGGTCCCGCGTGCTCGCGCTGTTCCAGCCGTGGATGCAGGTGCTGGCGATCATCGTCAGCGCAGGCTTTGTTCTGGGAACTCTGCTCCTGCCACGACTGCTGCCACCTGTCCTGCACGCGATCGCCCGCTGGCGCGGAGTTTCGCCGCCTGATGCCGCGTTGCCGGCGGGAACCTTGTGGGCCGCCACGGGAATCAATGCCGTGTCCTGGCTCGGCTACGGTTTGGCATTCGCCGCGTTTACCCGCGGGGTCGCGCCACAGGTCATCGTCAGTCCGTCACTTTTCATCGTGATTTGGACGGCGTCCTATCTTGGCGGTTATCTTGCGCTGTTCGCGCCGGCCGGCATCGGCGTCCGCGATGTTGCATTGACTGGTGGACTCGTTGCGCTCGGATTGGCCGGTAGCGCCGAAGCGACGTGGATCACGCTCGCGTCGCGCGTTTGGTTGACGGTCCTCGAGGTGGCACCGGGCCTGCTCGCGTTGATCAGTGTTCCGTTGCTCGCGCGCACCTCACGTCGCGTGGACTAGTCGCCAGGCGTTCGTTACCTCTTTCCTTCTTGACACTGCGCTCGATATGGTCCGAAACGACGCGCCAACGCTGACCGAATCGGCACCGCAGCGCCCACTCGTCTGGGCGGCCGTGGTGTCAGCCGTCGCCACCCTGCTGCTCGCGTGGCCAGCGCTTGGCGGCGCATTCCTGGTCAATCCGAACTCCGACCAGTACATCGCCGGTTACTCGTTCCGTGAGTTTGCTGCGAGATCACTTCGCGAAGGACATGGATTCCCACTCTGGAATCCATACCAGTTCGGTGGCATGCCGTACGTTGCCGCGATGCACGGCGACATATTCTATCCGACGTTCCTGCTGCGCATGTTCCTGCCAACCGACGTCGCCATGACGTGGGGCTTCGTGCTGCACATGCTGCTGGCCGGGTTTTTCACCTTCGGATTCCTTCGTGCGTCCGGCGTCCGGTTCCAGAGTGCTGCCATAGGCGGCGTAGCCTATCTCATGAGTGGGGCGGTGGCGTCGTATGCGTCGCCGGGCCACGACGGCAAGCTGTTTGTGAGTGCCCTGCTGCCCGCCGCCCTCTGGGCGCTCGTGCGCGGTGTTCGGGATGGACAACGCAGCGCATGGGGCGCACTGGCACTGATCGTCGGGCTGGCCGCGCTCTCGCCACACCCGCAGTTGCTGCAGTACATGCTGCTCATGTCGGGTGCCTTCGCGTTGTTTCTTGCGCTGCGTCCGCTGGCCGTTCCCGGTGACGCGGTGAATGCGCCAACCGATACGAGTACGTCGGCATCTGCCGCGCGGCTGAACACCGGGGTCGCCATTCGTCGACTGGGATTCGCCGCCGTGGCGATCGTGATTGGCGGTGCCATCAGCGCCATCCAGTACTTGCCCGTACGCGAGTATACTCCGTGGTCACCGCGCGCCGGGGGCAAGGGTTGGGAACACGCGATTTCGTACTCGTTTCCGCTCGAGGAAACGATCAACACATACCTGCCGCAGTTCTCGGGCATTCTCGAGCAGTACTGGGGCCGCAACAGTATTCACTTCCACAGCGAGTACATCGGCGCCAGCGTGTTGGTGCTGGCCCTGTTTGCCTTTGGCGGCGGAGTCCTCAATCGGCATCGCACGCATGCATGGTTTTGGCTTGGCGCACTGATTGTCTCGCTGTTGTGGGCCTGGGGCGGGAACACGCCGTTCTATCAGTTGGTGTATGCGATCGTTCCCGGTACGAAGTTTTTCCGCGCGCCCAGCACCATTCTGTACATCGTCGCATTCTCAACCGCGGTCCTGGCCTCGTTCGGCGCCGAGCGTGTGCTCGCGGGACGCGCGACGATGCGTTATGCAGCGATGTGGGGCGGGTTCGCGCTGCTGGTGGGTCTCCTGGCGTCGGTGGGTGGACTCACCTCTATCGCCGTGGGGCTCCTCAGGGAGCGCGCAGACCAAATCGAGATGAACGCGAGCAATGTTGTCGTGGGTGCGTGGCGCTCGGCCGCTTTCGTTTTTCTGACGATCGCCGTGATGATGGTGGTTGCCCGCGGTCGGCTCACCGCACGGCGCGCCGGCTGGATGCTGCTGACGATCGTAGCGCTGGACCTGTGGAGCGTGGCGCGACACTACTGGCGATTTTCGCCTCGTGCGGAACAATTGTACGCCGGCGATGCCATTGTGACGTTTCTCAAGTCGCAGCCGCAGCCGGCACGGGTGATCGCGCTGCCACTCAGCGACAACATGGCACCACACGATCCTTTCGTTGCCGGCGACGCGCTGATGCACCATGAAGTGCGCGGCGTACTGGGGTATCATGGCAACGAACTCGGACGCTACCAGGAACTTTACGGCAAGGACGACGGCTACCAATCGTTGGCCAATCCCAATTTCTGGGCGTTGGCGAACGCACGCTACTTCTACACCAATGCCAGCACCGTGCCGTTCCAAGGCGCTAAGCTGGTCGCAGGGCCTGTGCGCAATGCGGCGGGTACCATGACCTACCTGTACGAACTGCCGGGCGCGAATCCGGTCGCGTGGATCACACCCATGATCGTGAAGTTGGACGACGCCACCAGTAAGGCAACCGTACTCAATCCGCTGTTCGATGTGCGGCGCGTGGCGATCTTCGATAGCGCTTCCACCGTGCTCGCAAAGCCGGTGAACTCGCCTCTGCCTGAAGCGGTATCCTTCGGCGTCAGAGTCACACGCTACGATCCGGGTGCCATCGACCTCACTCTGGATGGCGCGCCGGCCGCTGGCAGCGCGCTCATCGTATCGGAGAATTTCTATCCGGGCTGGACGGCAATGGTTGATGGCAAGTCCGCCGCGACAGGTCGTGCGGACTTTACGCTGATCGGCGTTGAACTTCCTGCAGGCGCCAAACAGGTCACGCTGCGCTTCGACAGCGCGCCGTATCAACTGGGGAAGCGGATTACCGTGTCCGCACTGGCATTGACGTTGGGATTGCTGCTTGGCGGGACATTCATGGATCGCCGCCGCGCTTCATCGACCGCTTTCTAAGGAGCGTCGAGATTGTCGCGTATTCCAACGCCCGCCCGCAGTACGCTGCGTATTCACGAGCGCGCACTGGTTATCGTTCCGACCTACAATGAGAGCGAGAACATCGCGCGCATCGTACCGCTGATTCTGGCACAGGATCCGCGTCTCGAGGTTCTGGTGGTGGATGACAACTCTCCGGACGGCACCGGGCAGATGGCCGACGAACTGGCGAGAAACGAGGAGCGTGTTCACGTCCTGCATCGGGAAGGGAAGGAAGGACTCGGGCGCGCGTATCTGGCGGGCTTCCGGTGGGCCCTTGAGCGCCCGTATGACTTTGTGTTCGAGATGGACGCCGACTTCTCACACGATCCGGCCCACCTTGCCGAGTTCCTGTTCGCGGTTCAAAATGCGGACTTGGTGCTGGGGTCCCGGTATCGCGACGGCAAGGTCACGGTGGTGAACTGGCCAATGACGCGCTTGATGCTGTCATACGGGGCCAACATCTACGCGCGCGCGGTCACTGGTCTTCAACTGGGCGACGCGACCGGCGGATTCAAGTGCTTTCGGCGCGAGGTGTTGGCGGCGATTCCGCTGGACCAAGTGCGCTCGAATGGCTACGCGTTCCAGATCGAGATGAGCTTCCGGGCGTGGAAGCGCGGCTTCCGCATCGCCGAGATTCCGATCGTCTTCTATGATCGGACAGAAGGCGCATCCAAGATGTCCAAGGGCATTGTCCGAGAAGCCATCCTGATGGTGTGGCGATTGCGATGGTGGGGCATCACAGGTCGCGCCTGAGTCATCGATCACAAAACGGAGATTTGACGTCATGAGCAGTGATCGTCTGATGGCGGAAACATTCCGAAACCTCACGTTCTGGAAGATGACCGGGTCGGGCAATGATTTCGTGTTCTTCGACGGTCGCCAGATCGACGCGTCATTGCTGACATTGCCCGAAGTGATCATGGCAATCTGTAATAGACACAATGGGATAGGTGCCGATGGCATCGTAATACTTCAACCCATTGAGGGTTACTCGGGGCAGATCGGACGGGAATCCAGCCAAGCTCGAATCCATTATTTCAACAGCGACGGCACCCCGGCGGACTTGTGCGGAAATGCCACCCTGTGTTCCACAACCATGTCGATAGCGCTCGGAATTGCCGACGCCAACGGCATGGGACTGGAAACGCCGTCCGGACGCATTTCAGGCCGCGTCATCGACGGGCAGCCGGAGATTGAACTACAGACGGTGACAACAGTGATCGCCGATATGGAAATCACTCGGGGCGATGGAGAAGAGCGGATCGGCTTCGCCGTGGCGGGTATTCCGCACTTGGTGGTCCTGTGCAAAAACGCCGACTCCGTTGATCTGGACTCGCGCGGATCGCTCTTGCGACACCACGCAGCAACAGGTCCGAAGGGTGCAAATGTCAACTGGGTTTCACCAATGAACAATGGCGCCTGGCGCTACCGGACCTTTGAACGCGGCGTCGAGGCTGAAACGCTCGCCTGCGGAACCGGTGCGGTCGCGACGGCCATTCTCCTTAGCTCGTGGGGCCTGGCCAGTTCGCCAATCAAAATTCTCACCAGCTCGCGTCGCGAGCTCGTGGTTGGTTTAGCGTGCTCCGGCGACACCTGGCGACCAACGCTTCGCGGCGAAGGCCGCGTGGTCTTCCGCGGTACCATCGGCGACCTCGGCCTCTGACTTCTGGTCAACTTCGATTCCCGGACTTATCGCAAACACCGTTGCGATGTGGACAGGTGCACAGCTTTACTGATTCGTGAGCACGTGCCGCAGGTGTGGCGCGAGCTAGCTGCCTCAAGACATTGTCATATAACGCTTTATGCTTTGTCATCTAAGATACGACATGCCGACAGTCGGAAAATTTCCCACAGTTATCCACGGGAGTTGGTTTACATAACATGTATTATGCGCACTAACTCTTTCCAGGAATAGTGCTCGTTTCCCAACCGCAGGCGGGTTTCTGCCGCTACTTGTTCATGCCCACGAGCTCTCCTAAGCGAACCTGCGCCTCCTGAGCGAACGGCAATTCCTCGTTCTTTGCCAGCTCTTCCCAGATTTTTCGGGCCTCGGCGACCTTGCCGGCGGCCGTCAGATTGCGCGCTTGATTGGCATGATTCGCGCCTTTGTCGATCGGAAATTTGGCAGCCGAAGCTGCCTTTCCGTAATGCTCGGCGGCTACTTCATACTTGCCTTGCGATTCAAACCCAACGGCAATCAGCGCCTCGAACGATGCCTCGAAGGCGTTGCTCGCATTCGCCTTGGCCTTCTCAAGCACGGCAATCCCCTCTGGGTACTTTTTCTGGTCGAAGTACGCCTGGCTGAGCAGCATCGCCGCTTGCGATCCCGATGGCGTCCCGCCGAAGCGTTTCACCACTTTTTCCAATTCCGTCTGCGCTTCCGGGAGCCTGCCCGCTTGAAGCGGCGCCGTGGCGCGGTACAAGGCATTCGAGGCGTCCTGGCGCTTATTCGCGTCCATCCAGCGATAGCCGAGTATCGCGGCAGACGAGAGTGCGACAACTCCCACTATGGCGAGAATCGGCTTCTGATTGAATTGGAACCAAGCGGTGAGGTTCTCGATTGGATCGTCTGACAGACCGGCCGAAGAGACCGAAGAGCGCGATGCCTGCGACATGCGACAGTGAGTGCTGGAGGAAAATGATGCGTTGCCGGGATGACCGAACGATGGGAACAGAACAGCCTGTAAACATAGTGGAAACGGCCGGCCAAAGTACCCCCGGCCGGAGTCGAACCGGCGACCAACAGTTTAGGAAACTGCTGCTCTATCCAACTGAGCTACGGGGGCGTGTAACGGGCTCAACACCGACACCATGGCCCGAAGTTATTCGAATCCCTGCCCTTGGCGCTAGTTCGGCAACCGCAGCTTTGTGACGTTGCCGCCATCCAGCCGTTCGAAGAATCCACCGCCAAAAACGCGAGGGTCGCCAAGGACGCCGTTGTTAAACAAGATGCGTCAGTAGCGCACGATGGCGTGAATTGGGTATTCGCTCATTCGGCTGCGTGCGCCCAGAAATGTCAGTTCACCCAGCACCGAGAGTCCCTTCACCGCGCCACCCAGTCGCTGCACCAGTCGCGCCGCGGCCAACGCCGTCCCACCCGTCGCCAGGACATCGTCCACAATCAGCACGCGCGCGCCGTCCGTGAGCGCATCCTGATGCATCTCCAGCACGCTCTCTCCGTACTCGAGGGCGTACGTCTCGCGGAGCGTCCGCCACGGCAGTTTGCCAGCCTTGCGGGCCGGCGCGAACGCGGCGCCGAGGTGCAGCGCGACAGACACGCCAAACAGAAATCCCCGGCTTTCGATGGCCACAACGTGTGAGATGCGTGCCGTCATGAACGGCTCGGCCATCGCGGTCAACACGTCGGTGAGGAGCGCCGGGTTGGCGAAAACAGGTGTGATATCCTTGAACGTAATTCCGGGTGTTGGGAAGTCCGGAATGTCTCGAATCGCGGCGCGAACCCGGGCGGCAACGCTGTGTGTCATGCTCTGCACAAGTTACGCGCTCGATCGCTCTCTGAACACC
>JANMRE010000715.1:0-27858 GCA_031370885.1 Gemmatimonadaceae bacterium | reverse complement strand
GTGGTGCCGTTATAGCGCTGAATTTCATCGGGCCAATTGAGCACGTACACGTCGGAGCCGCTGGTGCCGGCCATCGCGTCAATGAACTGGATGGACAGCGCCGCGTCGTTCGCCCACAACGTGCCGTTGAATTTCGCCAACCGTCCCACACATGTCGGAGCACATCGCGTCCCGCCGGCCACAACCGATGTCGATGAGAACGCCAGCAGTCCATTCACGGACGGCTGGTCGGCGATGGTGTGCACACGAGCCCACGCCGTTCCCGTATATCGCAGAACAACTCCGGAATCGCCCGCTGCATACACATCGGTTGGCCCTGTCCCGGCAATCACGAACAAACGCAAGGCACCAATCGCGCCTGAAGCCATAGTCGTGAACGCAGCACCCCCTACCGACTGTTCCACGCGATTGACGCCTGACACGGCAAACACGGTGGTTCCCGCAACGTACAGACCGGAAATCCCAACGCCGGTCCCCGAGCGCCGCTGCGTCCACGTGGAGCCGTTGTACTGGTAAATGCTGCCGTCACCAAGTCCGGCCCACACGTTGGTGGGCCCCTGGCCGTTCACCGCAGTGACCGCTTGCGTGGTAGAAAACGACTTGGTCCATGTCGTGCCGCCGGTGGTCGTGATCCACACGCCCCCGCCAAAGGCCGTCACTTCATCGTCTCCGCCCACAAACCAGGTGGACGCGTCCGCGCTCCACGCCGCGCGCGTCGTGGTGGCCTGGAGGGGCCCACCCACCGGCAGCGCAGTCCATGTCGTAATCGCGGGCGCCACAGAACCGGTCACCAGCACGCTCGCGCTACCCGTGACTGCGTTCGTTACGAACCCCGCGCCGCTGCAACTCGCGTTATACGAAATGGTCGCTGATCCTGGCGTTACAGCCGACATCAGACCAGTGGTCGAGACCGAGGCGATCGCGAGTGCCGACGAACTCCACGTGCCTGTCACCACCACGCCAGCGCCACCCGTGGTGGCAGTGGCGACAAACTGCTGCGTGGCCCCCGTGGCGATCGAGGCGTTGCCTGGCGATACGGAAAGAGCGGTACAGGCGTTCGCTGTCGGGGTGACCGTAATCGGCACATCTACCGTTCGCACAGTGGTCGCGTATCCGTTCAGTGCGCCCGTGCACGTCACCGTCAGTGTCGACGTTCCCTGCGACACGCCAAGCACCACACCGGCGCTGGTGACGGTGGCCACAGTCGTGTTGGACGAGAGGTACGTGCAGGTCACCACGACCGTCGGCGTCGCGCGATCCGGGCTGGGCACCAACGTCACCGTCTGGCCAATCGCGACGGTGCCCTGCGTGGGTGTCACCGACAAACCACGCAGCGCTGGCGGCGCCGACACGGTCACCTGGACAAGATCAGTAGGCGCGACCTGACGCAGGCCTGCACCAGAGCAGGTTGCGGTGAGCGTAACCGTTGCGGTTCCCGGCGACACGGCGGCTATCACGCCGCTGGTATTCACCGTCACGATACTCTCGTTCGACGACGTATAGCTGAAGGTGCGAGTCGCACCGGTGGCCAGTCCTGCCACCGACGGCGTAATCTGCTGCGTCTGTCCCGGCACCAGCGTCGATGTGCGTGGATCGGCCGCCACGCCCGTGCATGCGTTGGGCAGCGCCGTGACCGTCACCGGAACCGACATCTGACGAGTTGTTGCCTTCACATTGGTGCCGCTGCCAATGGCGGTAACCGTGATCTGTGCGGGCCCGCCAGGACCAACCGCTGTCACGCGTGCCAGTCCGACACCACCGATTGTCGCCACCGTTGCCACGGTCGAATTGCTTGTGGTCCACTGATAAGACACCGCAGCGCCCGCAGCCAACCCCGTCACGCTGGCCTGGAGGTCGGCCGTTTGCGTTTCCAGTAACGCCAACTGGTTCGGCGCGACCGCCACCGCCTGAAACGCATCGGGATTTTCCGGTACATCAATGGTGGCCGAGCCGGAGACCGAGGGTGAGGCAGTGGATGTGGCGATGATCGTGGTGGAGCCCGGACTCACTGCCGTCACCGTTGCCACTGGACCGTTGGCTGATACCGTTGCCACATTGGGACGTGAACTGCTCCACGATACGGTGGAAACGGCAGTGCCAGTCACCGCGACACTGGCGCGAAGCTCGGTGCTCTGGCCAATGCGCACGCTGGCCGACAATGGGGCAATCGATACGCTCGTGACGCTGCCGCACTGATTGACGAGACCAGAACAGTCACCCGGCCCCGGCCCAGGGCCGCAACCCGTTGTGCCCATCGCCAGCGCGCACAGCGCCATCAGCCGCGACATGGAGCCCGCACCACGCGCACGCGGTCGAGATGAACTTGTTGGACCGAAAAGCATGGTCGTTTAGTTGCGGGGGAAGCCCCAGCTCAACCCAATCTTGGCCGCGTACGTCGTGAATGATTTGAACGTGCCGATGGAGCCGTCAGAGTACTCGAAATCGCCAAATCCCTGCCGCACCACCGCCAACCCGGCATCGATATTGGTGAAGCGATTGACGCGAACGGCCAGACCGGCACCGGCACCGAATCCGGGACCCATGGACGAGGTGCCGAAATTGTTGCTTTGCTGCAGATAGGCCAGCCGCCCCGACAGGTACGGATAGAGTCGTGTCGATGAAGTGACCGGCACCCATCTCGGCTCGAGAAACAGACCGGCGATGGTAAGGTTGTCGCCACCCGAGCTGTGCGTCGTCCACTGCCCGCCCACTCCCAACGAGATTGCCCCTCCGGTTTCCGACGCATACAGCCTGTTGAAGCGGAGCTGAGGCTCGAGACCGAACCCGCCGGTGCTCACCGCGCTGCGCCCGAGCCCGATGGTTGTGGACAACAGAGCGATCTGGACAGCGTACTTTTGTGCCGATTGCGCGGACAACGCGGTTGGCATGGCCAAGGTGCCGCACGCGGCCAACGCCGACAGGAACACTGCGCGAAAGCGAATCATCGTCATGGGATGAGGTGATCTGGGGAGAAGAATATGCACGCTGAGAACTACCGTCGGAGTGGACTAAGTGAGACGTTACGCGCCACCATTGCGCCATTAATACGACTCACGTCCATCCCAACGTCCATCTTTCGTCGCACTGGAATGCCCGCGCCGTTTCGCTTTTCGACGCGCACAGTGAACTGCACGCGCGACACCCCGCTAGACTCACCGACTATACGCGGAGAACCGTCGAGCTCCACGGCATGTTCGGCGCCCTCTCCGAAAAACGTCGCCAGCTCGCCGTCAAGACGACGACGGCCACGAAGGTCGGCAATGACACCGTCGGCCGCGCGCTGCACCTCAGCTGCCGTTGGCACTTCGGCCGCCGGAGTCTCCACGGACGCCGGTACACGCACCAGCGGCTCCGGCGTCGCGACCCGAGGAGTGTCTCGCACCAGCGGAGTGACGTTGAGCGGTTGTACGGGCAACCGTGTGGAAGGCGTTACAGACTGCCCCGAGGGCTGGACTTTCACTGGGTTGGCCGAGGTCTTGCCGGTTGACGTCGTCGCTGGCAACGGCTTGGGGGGCAGCTTGGAAATTGCTGCGGTTCCGCCCGGTGCGGCAGGATCAACGCCGGCCTGCCCGCCCGCCGGTGCCTCCGGACCCGGCGGCAGCTCGCTTTCGCCTGTCGGGAGAGAGGGCACTGCCAGTTCGGGTTTTGACGGCCAAGCCACGTATGCGATCACCGCGACCGCCAGCAATGCAAGTCCCCCGACAGCCATTCGGGGAGTGGACAGCGCGGCGCGCGCGGCGAGCACGTTTATCGGCATGGTGGCCCGTTGCGCACCCATCGACGCCGTGATCAGCGCGCTGCCGATGCCGGTTGCGTTAACTCGACCTGCCGACACCTGAACCACCTGCTCGTTGCTGCTCGACCAGCTCACGCCGTCTTCTCCCAACGGCGCATCACCCTCGGTACGAAGCTGCACCCGCACCTGCTGCGACGCCCCAACCCGTAACGAGAGTTCGCCGGGCAGTGCAAGACCGAGAATGGCGGGCATGCGCACCTGAAAATCGAGATGCGCTGCACGCACCGCAGCGTCGGTCGTGTGAACGTCGGCGTCGGCCAATTGCGCATGCACGCTCAGGGAACCCGCGCGGCGCGGCGTGAGCATGCCATCCGATGAAACGGTTGCCGCGTCGTCAGGCACAGTGCGCCATGTCACTCGCGGTAACACCACGCTGCCAGTGACGTCGCGCGCTTCGACCGTAAGTGCCTGGGCAATCCCCACTACACACTCAGTGGTTGTTGTGCGAATAACGAGCGATGTCAACGGCGCCGCAATCACGTCCAGCGCGATGGTTCCCTCCACCGACCCCACGGTTGCCGACACCGTAACGTGGCCTGCTCCGCGCGCCGTTACGAGACCGGCGGCGTCGACGGTCAGCACGGCGGGGTTAGAGGTACTCCAACGCGCCGACGGCTCGGCTACCGTACCGCCAAGCGCGTCAACCGCTGTGAGCGTGAGCGTTGTCGAGCTGCCGGACACGAGGCGCGAATGTTCAGCGCTGATTGCGAGCTGCACCACGGGCGCGCGACGCACATGTACCGGAACTTCGTGCACCAACGATGGACTGTCTGGTGACTCGACGACACCCCGAACGCGCGCGGTGCCCTGCGTCACTCCGCGCACAACGCCAGTGGCGTCGATGGAGACAACCCGTGCATCGTCGGTGGACCACTGCACCGATGCCAGCGCGACGCGTCGTCCATGCTTGTCCACACCGCGCAGCGTGATCGATGAAATCGCACCCACGTCGAGATCAAGCGACGCCGGCACCGACTCGATGCGCACCGCAGTCGGCGCCGCTACACGCAGGTCGGCCGACACTTCGCCCGCCATGGCGCCACCGCCCGATTCGCCTGCCGCGAGGATCCGCGCGACACCCGGAGCCCGCGCCATGACCAGCATTCTCCCGAGATCCACGTCGGCCACCGCGGGCGCGCTGCTCCACACGCGCACGCCGGTATTCGAGCGCGGATCGCCCATCGTGTCGGTTACCCGGAGGGTGATCGCCACCGACTCGCCAACCTCTGTTTCGTTCGACGCGAGCGACAAACCGATCGCGCCAATCGCGGCCTCCACCGACTCCAGATCTACGCTGTCACTGGCGCCGTCCACGTGCACGGTCACGCGGGCACGACCGGGACCGATGGCGAGCGCCGTGCCGGCTGAGTCTACATACACGACCGACGGCGCACTTGACGACCAGCGCACCTCCGCGTCCGTGATCGATCGCCCGCGATCGTCCAACGCTTCGAAGCCGAGCGCAACCGCCGCACCCAGTTCGAGACGTGTTGAGACCGCGCGCAGCGTTACCGATTTCACCGGACGGCGAGTCACCACAATCTCAATGGTGCGACGCACCGACCCTACCACCACGTCCACGCTGGCCAGGCCCGGCGACAGCGCGCGGAGTCCGCCCAGTCCATCAGCCTGCACGGTGCCAGGCGACCGGCTGAGCCACGACAGTGAGACGTCCTGTCGTGCGGTACCATTCACGTCAAACGCCGTCACATCGGGCGTTATGGTGTCGTCTACAAACATCGTCAAGGTTGGCGCCGACGTCGCCAGGCGTGCGATGGGTGCCGACTCCACCGTGATCGCTGCATCAGCCGACACGCCGCTGATCGTCGCCCGAATCGTGGTGAATCCTGGCGACACGCCGGTCACACTGCCATCGGCTTGCACGATTGCGACCGCCGGTGCGAGTGACGTCCACGTGACCACGGCATCCGGAATCGTGTCGCCACTTTCCGATGCCACGCGCGCCCGCAGTTGCAGCACACCCCCGTCAAACACCGTTGCACTCGGCGGCGAGATGCTCACCAACAGCGGCAACACACGGGGCGGCTCGGGAACACGGGGTCTGGTGGTGTTGGGCACCGGACTTAGCGGTGTCCGCGCCGACAGCGCGGCAATCGTTGTGGTGCGCTGGCCATTGATTGCCCGCGCCTGTTCGGCCAGTGCGCGCCTCACCGACCCACCGTCGCTTGGCAGGTTGGAGGCAAAAACGTCGACCAGATCGTCGAGGGCCGGCCAGCGATCGGCGGGTTGCTTCTCCAGCATCCGCATGACTGCGTTGGCCAGAAACGCCGGACAATCGGCACGTAATTGCCGCACTGGTGTCGGCGTCCGATTGCCGTGGGCCGCGATCAACTGATACAGGTCACCCGAGAACGGTGGCTGACCCGTGATCAACTGGTAGGCCGTCACGCCCAGTGCATACTGATCCGACGCCGGACCAACCGGCTGACCGGAAAACTGCTCCGGGCTCATGTAAAGCGGCGTACCGATCGACGAACCCGACTTCGTCAAGCTGCCGCCATCGACTGCTTTCGCGATGCCGAAGTCGGTGAGGATGATGTCGCCTTTCAGATTGACCAGGATGTTCGCTGGCTTCACATCGCGGTGGATGATGCCCTCGGAATGCGCATACGCCAGCGCTCGTGTCGCGTTGGCGAGAATCCACTGCAGTTGGTCGATGGGGATCGGGTCGGGTCGCCGCAGCAGCTCGTCAAGCGCGCCACCGCTGATCAGACTCATGACGAAGAAAATCAGCTCATCGCTGCGCTGAATGTCATGCACCACAATGATGTTCGGGTGCTGCAGACGCGCCGCGATGCGGGCCTCCTGCAGAAAGCGCTCGGCCATGCCCGGAGTCAGCATCAGCCGCGGGTCCATCACCTTGATGGCCACCGTGCGGGCCAATTTGAGGTCCTTCCCCACATACACCACCGCCATACCGCCACGCCCGAGCTCACCGGCAATATCGTACATGCCGATGGTGGCCTGACGCAGCCGATCGAGCATTGGATCAGCGGCGTGGTGGTGATCGGGACTTGCGGACAGCTCGGCTACCACGGGAAGGGTCGATGAACGGGACAGGGAGGCGGGGGTGCAACTGGCAGTCTTCAGAGATACTTCGCCGGGTGCACAGGGGTAAGGGTGGGACGCCCGCCGGGTCCATTTGATAACCTTGGCGGACCCGGTTGGTGCCAGTCGGCCAATGGGTTACCCCGCCTCCGCCTTGGCAACGCGCGGTCTGTCAGGAAATGGGCGCCCTTAACCATCGCCGTGAGCCGTGCGCGTTGGCGGGATACCTGATACCGGACGAAGTACGATATCGGTGATGGGAAACCGGATATCGGACATAAGAAAACCGACGATATCCGATGTCGTGCCCCCATCCGGTATCCGAACTCCGGTATCTCATCACCGGTGTCGTCGTTCATCCGGCGTCCGGCATCGGAGTACCACTGCACTCCGGTATCCGATCACCGGCACCGTAGTTTATCTGGGAGCAATGTGCGGCGTCCGACGAATTATGTCGAGCGGGCGCCCTCGAGGTACGGACTCCGCACTTCGCCGAGTTCGATTGGGAGTGCCACCCGAACGAGGACCGTGAGCACAAACATACCTAACGCCCAGATGCCCGCCGTCACCGCAATTTCTACCGCACTCGGCGCGTATTCCACCAGCTCGCCCAGCGGCGACGGCACAAACCCGGGGACGACGAGGCCAATCCCCTTTTCGATCCAGATGGCGAAAAACAGGAGCGAGCAGGACACGATCAGCCCCTTCGGATTGCTCCGGATCGGGTGGATCATCAGGGAGATCGTGGCGAAGACATTGATCGTGATGGCGGTCCAGATCCACGGCACCAGTGAGTGATGCCCATCCAATCCAAAAAACAGATATTGTGCATTGATACCGTGATGCGTTGGCGAATAAAACTTGTAGAACAGCTCTGAGCCGAGCATCACGAGGTTGATTTGCGCGGTAACCGCCGTGATGAGCGCGAGTTTTGAAAAGGCCCCATCGGCAATCGGATACCGGGTTTCCCTGCGGATGAACCAGAGCAGGATGATTACGAATGCCGGTCCGGCCGTGAACGCCGACGCCAGGAATCGCGGACCCAGCAGCGCGTCATTCCAGAACGGTCGCGCCGGCAACCCTGCCAACAGAAACGCCGTGACCAGGTGAATGCTCACCGCCCACATCACGGCGATGTACATCCACGGGAGATACTTTTTCTTTTCCGGTGAGCGACCGCAGTACTTGCTGTAGATGATGTAGAATGGGATGGCGAGATTGAGCGCCAGATAGCCATTCAACACCACCACATCCCACGCCAGCAGCGAGCGCGGCCAGTTCAGGTATCCCAGCACGGGTATCAGGTGCCAACTGGCCAACGGGTTGCCGATGTCGACCACCACGAACGCGAGGCACATGACGAGCGCCGCCACGGCAACGGCCTCCGCCATAAGCACGGCGCGGCCGAAGTCGACGTCATGCAGGATATACGCAGGAAGCACCAGCATCATGGCGGCGGCCGCGAGACCGACGAGGAACGTAAAGTTGGAAATGTAGAGTCCCCAACTCACGTGATCGTTCATTCCAGTCACGCCGAGTCCGTCGCGCAGCTGCACGAAGTACCCATATGCGCCGGACAGCATGATGAGCGTGAGGATGCTCATCCAGACATGGTAGCGTCGGCCGCCCTTGGTGGCCGAATGCAGTGCGCTGAGCACAAAGGGCTTCAGATGCACGGGCGCCTCAGTCGGTGTAGTACCAGAAGCGTGGTTCGGTTTTCAGTTCTTCTTTCAACCGAAACACCTTCTTGTTGGCGAGTACCCAGCGAATCTCCGAGTTCGGATCCAGCAGGTTTCCGAATACGCGCGCGCCCGTTGGACAGGCTTCCACGCAGGCCGGCAGTTGCCCCTGCCGCGTGCGATGAATGCAGAACGTGCATTTCTCGACAACACCGGTTTTGCGTGCCCGATTGCCCAGATAGTGCTGGTTCGGATTCACTTCCTCCGCGGGAACCGCCGCGGCACTCCAGTTGAAACGGCGCGCCCAGTACGGGCACGCGGCCATGCAGTACCGACACCCAATGCACCAGTCGTAGTCGATGACGGTGATCCCGTCGGGTTCCTGCCATGTTGCGCCGACCGGACACACCTTCACGCATGGAGGATCGGCGCATTGGAAGCACTGGGTGCCCAGGTAGAAATGTCCCTCGGCCGGCGCTTCATGCTGATACGTGGCATCGGCATCGTCGAAATTGATCGCGCCATCCTTCATCTCGAAGATACGGATGTACTGCGTATCCGAATTTCGGTCGAGGTTATTTTCGTTGATGCAGGCTTCCACACAGCTTCGGAATCCCTGGCACTTCGAGATATTGAACGCGTAGCCGAACTCCACTCCGGGTTGGGCACCAGTGGATTGTATCGTCACGTCGACACCACGTTTCACTTTCGCCGCACGCTCGAGGCGCGCGATGGTTGCCGCGCGTTCGCTCTCGGTCATGGTGCGATAGTTGCCCTTGATGTACTCCCGCCAGGCCAGGAGCTTCATCTCGCGCGCTTCGTCCGTCATGGTGATTGCGCTGGTGGGCGCACAGGCGCTCGCGGCCTGGGTTCCCACCACGGCGCCGCCGATGAGAATGCCAAGTGCGCGTCGTCGGTCGACGCGTTTTTGCATCACGGAGTCGGTCTCGCCGGCCACTGGTATTTCGGTGATTGTGTGATCGCTCATTTGACGTGACCTCGCTCGATGTGTGGGGCGCGAAACGGGATGCGTGGCTCGATCGCGGGTTTGTGCGGATCGTGACAATCCGCGCAGCCCATCACCACGCGACGCCCTTGCCAACCGTCGAGCCGCTTGCCATGGGCACCGCCCGCCCACGCTTCGGCCTCCCGAAAGTGACACTGCGCGCACAGCCGGTACGCGTGATTCAGCGAGGCGCGCGCTCCGCTCTTCAGTGTCAACAGCTCGACGTTGTCCGGCGCATGGCAGGTGGAGCACACTCCGCCGGTTTGCACCGGATGCACGGCGGTGATGTTTTGATGAGCATCGGCAATGCGTTTGTCTGTCAGCACCGTGCCTCGACCCAGATGACACGAGGTGCAGGGGTACTGCCCAAGGTCTGGCGAGCGTTGACGGAGCGAAGTGCGCAACGTGATCGTGCCAAAACGACGAAACAAGGCATCTGCCGGCTTGATGGTGCGGACCGTCACCTGGAACGGCTGATTGCCCGGTCCTGTCCACTCGGTGACCAATTCTGTCTCGACAGACCGCAGTGCGCCCGGCTCGAGCAACGTGTTGCGCGCGTATCGCGCCGAGTCTGCCTGGCTGGGCACAGAATCGGTGGATGGTGCGCGCGCGACAGCCACGTGCTCCGAATTCAGGTTGGCCGTTCCCCGTTCCCGTTCGACGCACGCGAGAACGAGCCACGCCATCGCGACACACAGCAGAGCAACACTACGTCGTCCGGTCACCGGACACCTCCCGCTTCACCGCCGCGAGCACGTGACGCGGCCATTTCCGCAGCCCCATCCGCCTGGAGATGACATTGCCTGCAGTCGGAACGTTCCGGGTGCGCTGTCCGGATCTCGACAACGCCCGAAGGACCGGCATGACACGCCAGACAATTCGCCCGCATCGGCGAATTGTGCGGAATCGGTGGTGGATTTCTGCCGGCGATGGTAGGCAGAAGCGGGAGCGACGGCCATGCCACTGTTTTCCAATCCAGACGGGAATCCGACGCCCGCAGGCCGCCCGGTGCATGGCATTGACGACAGTGAGTGTTTGGATCGTCGCCTGGCAGAGGGATCGCCATCAGTTGTGCGTCGCCAACGTGACACTGCTGGCACGCACCCAGCTCGGGGTGCGGAGTGACTGGCACGTACGCGTTGAAGCGCACGGAGAAGCCGCCACGCTCATGACAGACCTTGCATGCGCCCTCACGAAACTCGACGGCCGACAGTCCGTGCGGAATGCGCGGCGGCGCGCCCGGATATGCCCGCAGTCGTCGGTACGTCGCCAGGGTGCGCGGATGCGCTGCGCGCCGCGCACCGGACGGCTGCCCAATGGCGAGCATGTCAATGCGCGTGCGAAACACGTTCGCTTCACCGCCAATCAACTCTTCGCGCAGCGTGGCAAGCGGCACGGCAATGTCCGATGGTTCGCTGGCACGGTTGGTCGCGAGCCGTTGGCGTGCGACGAACAGCAGCGCAACGAGAGCCGACACGCCAAGGATCAGCCGCAACCCTGTCGCGGCAAAGCGACCGTGGGGGGGGTTCACGCGCCCGCCGACGATGTCAGACGCTCCAAACGCACGGCGCAGAGGTTCATATCTGGCTGTCCGGAGACGGGACAGAATGCATCCAGCATGAGACGGTTGACCGGGAGCGACTCGTCGAACGAGGGGACGAACAGGTGGCCGCGCTGGGGCTGCGAGCGAAAGTCGATACGGGCTTCCAGTTCGAGCGCACCGCGTGGGCTTGTCACCCGTACCATGTCGCGGTTGCGAATTCCCAGGCGTTGGGCATCGTCGCGGTTGATTTCCACGTAGGTGCGCGGATTGGCGCGATGCAGCGTCGGGATGCGCTGCGTGATGGTGCCCGAGTCCGTCTGTTCAAGAACGGCGCCGGTGTTGAGCCACAACGGATAGTCGGTAGTTGGCGACTCGGCCGGCGGATCGTGTGGCCGCAACCAGATCCAGGCGCGACCGTCGGCATGGCCGTAGAAGTCAAAGCGGCCGCGGGTTCGATCCGCCGTCGGGTCAAACGCGGTGTTGTACCGCCACTTGGTTTCGTGGCCGTTCACGAATGGCCAACGTGCTCCGGACTGCGCCCGCAGCACAGGAAGCGATGGCAATGCGGTGTGCGGTTCGTCGCGGAACCGCCGGTATTCGTCCCACAGCTTCTCAACATGATCGCGGCGTTCGGCCGGAAACATCTTGCCGTGCCCAAGGCGGCGTGCAACTTCGATCATCTGCCATGCAGCGCTCATCGCGTCTCCGGGAGGCGCGACCATGAGCGCAAAATGCTGCAGACGGCGTTCCGCGTTCGCGAAAATGCCCTCACGCTCGATCCAGAGTGCTGAAGGCAACACAACATCAGCCAGCGCCGTGGTGGCCGTCGGGTACGCGTCCGAGACAACGATGAATCGATCCTCTCGTGTGGCCGCGCGACGAAAGCGATCCGGATTCGGCAGGCTCACCATCGGATTCGTGTCTTGTATCCACAGGAAGCGAATGTCCCCGCGGTCGAGCGCGCGGAACATCGACTGCGCAGCGTACGTGGGCCGGGCGTCGATGATGTCCACCGGAACCCCCCAGATATCCGCGGCACGACGTCGGTCGCTCTCGCTCTGTACCACGCCTCGTGGCAGCGAACCCGTGAGCGTCCCTGCATCGTGCACGGTGTTCCCGCCACCGGGCTGACCGGTGAGGCCCATCGGACTGTTCCCGGGAGTTGCGATCTTTCCCACGAGCAGATGGATGTTGTACAACATGTTGTTCGTGTACATGCCGCGCGCGTGCTGGTTTACGTTCGCGCCCCAGACGGACATGACCTTTCGCGATCGATCGCCATAGAGCGACGCCAGCCAGCGAATGCTCGACGCGGGGACTCCCGACAGTGCCTGTACGCGCTCTGGTGTTGACTTGGAAAGGAACGCCGCGTAATCGTCCCACGTAGCGCTGATGGCGTCGTCAATGACCAGCGCGTCGTCGGTGAGACCGTACCCGATTCGTGTTTTTCCGCGCTTGAACGCGACGTAGCGATCGACGAAATCGCGATCCACCCACTTCCGCGTTACGATCTCCTGACAGATCGCGTTGGCAAGGGCGTGCGTGGAGCGGGGCGCATGCAGCACCGAGTGGTCGGCGGCGTAACTCGTTCGCGTGGTGCGCGTGGCTACGTCGATGATGCGTACCGCTGGATTCTTTTTCCGGCGGGCCAGCATGCGGGAAAACAACACCGGGTCGGTTTCGGCAATGTTGATGTCCCAGAGAAGAATGACGTCGGCGTACTCGATGTCTTCGTAGCAGCCGATGGTGCCATCAAGACCGAAGCTGGTTTCGAGCCCGGCCATCGCGCCCGCCGCGGCAACGCGCGAACTGCTCTCCACGTTGTTCGTACCCAGCGCGCCCTTGAACAGCTTGGACGCGACGTACGCATCGGGAATCGTCCATTGTGCGGATCCGTACACCGCGATGCTGTCCTTGCCATGCTGCGCGGACGTCTCGCGGAGTCGGCGCGCCACGAGGTCGAGCGCCTCGCCGATCGGAACCTCCACGAGTGTGTTCTCGCGGCGGATCATGGCGCGCCGGATCCGATCCCGGGAATAGAGGCCTTGCACCGAGTAGTACCCCTTCGCGCATGCCAGCCCATCGCTGACCGTCGAGTCGGGATCGCCCTTCACCATCATGGCGCGCCCGTTCTGAATGCCCACCAGCAGTCCGCAACCCACGCCACACAGGTTGCAGGGCGTCCGTTTCCAGACCGGGTCCTGCACCGTGTCGCGCGTGACGGCAGCAGTCGTTTGGTCGCTTGCGCCTTGTCCCGCAGCGACTCCAACCGTCGCAGTCGACGCGACGGCTATCCCCTTCAGGAACGTCCTCCGATCGATTGGATGCATGTGAGACCTGAAAGGGCTCGTGCTCGAGTCACGCTGCCTCTCACGGTAGCAGGGTGCTCCGAGTCACTCCGTCAGTGATTGCCTGACATACACATGGGAATCTCCCGACTTCCATTCGCGCTCGTTGCCTTAGGCTATAGAGCAACACTCCGCTTGCGAAGGTTGAATCTGCTGGATATACGCACATCGCTTCCACTCTCCGGAGCACACAATGTCTACGATACGAACATTCATTCGCGACTTCGCCTTTCTGATAGGGGCGGCGTGTGTGTGCGCCTCGCTTGAGGGGTGTTCCGGTGATGATCGGGTTGTGTTTCGAGATCGGGCACCGTTTAACGCCCCCAAGGACAGCGCTGCTGGCTTTCTTGGCTACTACAACGTGGCGACCAAGCAAACGACCTGTGGCAACTGCCACTCGGGCCATCAGGCTTCCTGGAAGATGACAAAACACGCGTCGGCCTACACGACGCTAAACAGCACCTCAGCCAAGCAGGCCTCGTGCTTCGGCTGCCATACGATCACAGGCTTGGGCAACGCGGCCAGCGGAACCGTCGCCGGCCATGACAAGGTGAAAGACTCCACCTACTTCGACGTGCAGTGCGAAAGTTGCCATGGCGCGGGACTGAAACACGTTGAGGGGGTGGGGTCGGGCCTGTTGGTGAGGCCGCTCGCCAAACTCAGCATGACCGGGACCGGAACGTGCGGCGATTGCCATAGCGGCACCCATCAACCATTTGCCGAGGAGTGGAAGGCGTCCGGGCACGCCAAGCTCGAGGCGTCGCGCGCTGGAAACACCGCTTCCGGCTGCTCCACCTGTCACGATGGTCGCAAGGCGCTGGAATCGTGGGGCGTCAAATCCAACTACACCGAGAAAGCAGATCCGCTGGCCTATCAATCGACGACGTGTTCCGTGTGCCACGATCCTCATGGCTCCGACAATCCGAAACAGCTGCGATTCTCCCTCACATCGCTGGACCCGCAACAGAATCTGTGCATGAAATGTCACAATCGGCGCAACGAACCCACCACCACCCAGAGCTCCCCGCACGCGCCTCAAGGATCGTTGTTGCTGGGACTCGCCGGATACAAGCCGCCCGGGTTTGTGTACGACACGGCCCGAATCTTCTCGTCACACGCCACCACGAAAAATCCGAAGCTCTGCGCGGGGTGTCACGTCGGCCGGATCACCGTCACCGACAAGGCCACTGGCGCGTTTTCGTTCCAGGCAACCGGACACTTGATGCGGCCCGCCCCCTGTCTCGATGCCGAGGGCAAACCAACCGCCGACAAGACGTGCGCCTATACGGCGGCCGCGCGATCATGGCAGACATGCGCCGCGAGCGGCTGTCACGCCAACGCCTCGGTGGCAGCGGCGGCATTTAACACGGTGCGCGGTCGAATGAAGTTCTATACCGACCAGTTGTGGAGAGACACCGACAACAGCGGGTCGCTCCAGGCCTCTCCGACCGACGCGGGCTTGCTGCCGACGGTACGGCAGACAAGGCCCACCGAGTGGAGCAACACCGACAATACGATCACGCCAGCGGAAGGAGCAGAGTTCAATGCCCGGTTGTGCGGCGAGTTCAACCAGGCAAACGCCGACAACTCGAAGGGAGTGCATAACCCGTTCCTGTGCGAAGCGCTGCTCATCGCCTCGATCAACTATGTGCGCACGTACTACAACCTGCCGGCAGCCACCAGCGCCGAGCTGGCCATGCTCAATGGCCCGATCGGCGGGGAGTTCAATCGCTACATGCAGATTTCCCGCAAGGCCCCGAGGTAACGCATCGGATAGTCGCGTGCCCGTGACCAATATCGTCCGTCCATCGGTGGTCGCCTTCGTCCTGCTGATGGCGACTGGCGGCTCGGCCTCCGCGGGCACGATCACCGTGAACGACACGTGGTACTCCAGAGCCGACACCTTTGCCCACTCCAAACATGTCAAGGTGAAGTGCCTGGAGTGCCATCGGACCGGGGAGCGGCACGGGCGTCTTACGTTTGAACGCCCACTGGGTTGTGCGGGTTGTCACCACCAGTCGCCTGCGTCAACAAAGTGCGAGACATGCCACCAGCCCGTGACGTACGGAGCGGCGAAGCAGGCAACAATGACCGTGACCTTACCTGGTAGGTCGCCGAATCCGCGTCGCGTTGAATTCCTGCATGCGAGGCACACATCGAAATCGTGCGTGGTCTGCCACACAACACCGGTCACGCTCGCGCCATCGCCAGCAACGGCTGCGTGCAGGAATTGCCACGCGGAACACCATGGTCCGGAGCGCACCTGTTCGTCGTGTCACCGGATCTCCGAGCCCAGGGCCAGCCACCAGACACTCGACACCGCCCACCGACGCTGCGACGCCTGTCACACCGCAACAACGGTCGCGCGACTGACGCCAACACGTAGCTTCTGTAGCGCCTGTCATGCGGCAAAGACCAGAGGCCACTACGACGCGAAGGAATGCAGCACATGTCACTTCCTTGCGACGCCTGCAGAGTACCAATCGAGACTGTCGTCGCCACCGCAATGATGACACGATCCAACCTCATGATTCTCGCAGTCGCGCTGCTGCTGTTTCCGGCGAGCAGCCCCGCACAGAACTATCGGGTTCGCCTCGATACGCGCGGCCAGGCGGTGTCGTTCCGAGGTATCATCGCTGACAGTATTGCGGTGTCCCAAGTCGTGTTGACCACAAGCGGCGGTCAGGAAACTCCCGACGGCTATGCCGTGCGGTGCGGCGCCGGCGAGTACTGCTACTATTTTCGACCGGGGCCTGTCATGCAAGGATTGCCGGTTACGGCATCCGCAAGCATGGCGCTATGGGGTTTCGGCGTAGAAGGTCTCGCATTCCATGCCACGGGTCGCGTAGTAGCCGATGTCGGACCCGACGACATTTGGCCCGGCACCGATCCGTCGGCCCAACTCCTCGAAGGTTACCTCGAGTATCAGCGTTGGTCGATCATCGCGCGGGCTGGCCGTCAACTCGTGTCGTCACGTCTGCAGCACATGGGATTCGATGGCGGTTGGCTCAACGCACGTTGGGGGAAGGCATCTCTCGACCTCACCGGCTACGGTGGCTGGGGCCTTGGGCAGGCGGCTGTTGTGCCGACCACGAGCCCGGTGCTCAATCCGCTGGACGAATGGCGTCCAGCCAACCGGCAGTTCGTTGCCGGTGCGCAGGCCGCGTGGCAGAATCGATACGTCGACGCCCGCGCGGAATACCGACGAGAGATCGATCCACAGGATCACTATGTCGTATCGGAACGCACCGCGCTGTCGATCGGCGCGAGCGCGGCGGCGTTTCGCGCAACCGGAGGCCTCGATTACAATCTGGCCGAGGGATTTCCGGGTACCGCCGATCTCTCGCTCACCTATATGCACTCGACAATCTCGGTGTCCGCTGGGGCACGACGCTATCGTCCATACTTCAGTCTGTGGACGCTGTGGGGTGCCTTCAGCCCTGTCTCGTATCATGCCGTGAACACGTCGGTCCAGTTCAGGCCCGTGCGATGGCTCACCGTACGGAGTCGCGGTGAACGGTACCGTTACGACGATGCCGGAATTTCCACAGCACTTGTCCCGAAGTTGGAGGATCGTGGGTGGCGTGTAAGCAGTGGAGCGACCGCCACCGTTGGTTCGCAGTGGACCGTCGACGGCACCTACAGCCTCGAGCACGGGCCCGGTGCAGCCGGTCGGTTTGCTGATGGCGCGCTCACGTGGACGCCGCGCGAGGAATACTCGTTCGGCATGTATGGCGGCTCCGTCTTCCGACCACTTGAGCTCCGCTATTTCGATGCCACGAGCCTCTGGTTCGGCGGGCGGGCGGAGTGGCAGATCACCGCACAGCAGCGCATCTGGGCAGACGTGTCGCACGTTGTTGACAATCGGTTGCGGCCGGATGCGGGAACGTGGAACACCGCGCAGATTCGCGTGCGGGCCGGCCTTGGCCTCACGTTTGGCTCCAAGGCGGATCGATTGGCTTTGCCGCCCGCGCATGCGAGCCCTCGATGACGCTGGCGCTCCGCGTCGGCTCGGCACTCGTAGTCGGCGGCCTGTGTACCGGCGCGCTGTTCGCCGTGCCGGCGACATACTGGACGCAGCAAACCGCATTCCCCCACGAGACGCACCAAAAACTGTTTCCCACGTGTACCGCGTGTCACGCCGGAGTGGTTGAACCGGGGAAACCGATGTGGCCCGAGCCGACCGGCTGTGCATCGTGTCACGACGGTGTTGTGCGGAATCGCGTCACGTGGCTGTCGCGCACTCCACGGCCGAAGGGCAACCTCAAGTTCGATCACGGGCAACACAGTCGCGCGGCCACCGCGAAGAACGTTGCCGACAGTGCATTGATCGGCGACTGCGCGGCATGCCACGTCACGGTCGGTAACTCTCGCATGACCGTGCAGCACACCGTGGTCGGGCAGTGCCTCAACTGTCACGGACTCAAGGCGCCTCACGTCGACAATCCCGGAGCGGCCTGCGCCACGTGTCATGTGCGATTGTCTGACGCGCCGAGTCTGACCCGTGATGCGATTGCGAGGTTCCCGAGACCGACGTCGCATGACGCCACTGATTTCGTGTTGGGTGGACACGGGAAAGCGGCGAAGGGTACTGGCGTCTCATCCGGCGCCGGCGCGGTGGCTGCGAATTGCGCCGTGTGTCATGCGCGAAACCTTTGCGTGACATGTCACGTGAACGCGAGAGAACTTCCCGAAATTCGTGCATTGGCGCTCGACGATCGACCGCCGTTATTGGTGAGGTCACAGCCCGTGCCGACCAGTCACGCCCTGGCCGGATTCCTGCGGCGCCATGGCCGCGACGCGCAGCGTCCAAACGCGACCTGCGGCACGTGCCATGCGCGTGCGAGTTGCGCGACCTGCCACGTCGGAACGCTGCCCCGCGCGGCTGCAATTCTCCCGGCTGCCGACACCGGTCGCGCAGTGGGCGCGCGGCTGACCCGTACCCCACCCTCCAGTCACTCGAACGATTTCCGGGAACGGCATGGCGCGGCGGCGAACTCACGACCGCAATCCTGCGCAACCTGTCACCAGAGTTCTACGTGCCTGCAATGTCATCGCCCCGACAATGGACAGCAGAACCGCTATCACCCGCAGGCGTTTCTGACGCGCCACCCAAGCTCCGCATACGCCCGCGAGGCGAATTGCAGCAGCTGCCACAACTCATCGCAATTCTGCCAGAGTTGCCACAAACAGTCGGGACTCATTGCGACATCGCGCATCGGGAACGGCGGGTATCACGATGCCTATCGCGGCTTCAGCCTTGGGCATGGACAGGCCGCGCGACAGAGTCTCGAGACCTGTGCGTCGTGTCACGCCGAGCGTGACTGCACGGCGTGTCATTCCGCCGTGGGAGGCGGCTTCCGGTTCAGTCCCCACGGCCCTGGATACAACGGGTCAAAAGCGCGCGCGAAAAACCCGTCCCTGTGCATCGCCTGCCACGGCCGGGTTATTCCGGGAGACCGTTAGTCTCCCGCCAGTCTACTTCTTCTTTTTGGCCGCCGGCGCCGCTCCCGCGTCGCTCAACACTACTTTCTCGTCCTTGTCGAAACCGATCGCCAGATTCGCTGCCGTCGCCAGCATCTTCAGCGCATCGCCCGACGACTGCATGCCGATTCGCAACGAGACTTTGCGCTCGCCGAGTGTGGCGTCGGCCAGAGAGGCCTTGAGGTCGAACCAGCGACTGAGTTCGGGCAGGACAGCGCTCACCGGCGCGTCGGCAAACGCCAGCGTGTCCCGTACCCAGGCAAACGTCAGCGCACGCGTCGCGTCATCCAGTTCCTTGACACTGCCGTCCGGTGCAACTCGCACTGCCTTGCCAGCCTCCACCGATGTTTCGCCACTGCCGTCTTTGGTATGCACCGCCACGCTCCCTTCATCCACGCTCACGACCACGGCGCTATCCGCCGCGAATGCGCGCACGGTAAACTGCGTTCCGCTGGCGGTAATGATCGCGTTCGCCGCCCGCACGGTGAAAGGCAGCGGCTGTCCGGCAGCGACGGTGAAAGACGCCGTGCCAGTCAATACCAGCGTGCGCATCGTTCGGCCAAATTCGACCGGCAGGCGCAGCTTCGACTCGGAACCGATCTTCGCTTTTGATCCGTCACTGAGGTCCACAGTTCCGCGCTGTCCTCGCTGCGAACTCAGTGTTCGTGCGTCGTCGGCCGCCAATGCCTTGGTTACCGCGATATCGACACCGCCCTCGTTCAACATCTTCATGCCGTACACGATCGCAACACCCAGCACGGCGATGAGCGCCGCCGGTCCTTTCCACCCGCGCCCTTTCCCCACCTTATTCACATGCTCGGCCGCGTGATGCTTGCGCGCCGCCTTGACATCACTCACCGCCTTCTCGTGGTCGACCGGCGCCGGATGCAGGGCCTCCAGCATTCTCGTCGTCGCTTCTTCGGCGCTGATCGCCGAGAGATGCGGCGTTTGCGGTGCGCCACCGTGCCGTGCATGCAGGGCCGCGTGCCGACGACGCTGTTGCGCCGCCTCGCCGACCACGGCTGCCTGAAGCGCCGCGGCCAACGCAGGCGCCGTGTCGAAGTCCGCCCGTCGTGCCCACGTGCCGAGCATGGCCTGCTGCGCCACACGTCCACTGAAATGCGCCAGCTCCGGTCCAAGTGCGTCACGCGCGTGTGCGACCAGCGTGTCGTATTGAGTACGGTATGCTCCGGTCAGCGCGTTTTCGTCGCCGCTCTTGAAAGCGACGAACTGTGCGTTATCGAGAGGCTGCAATTGGTCGGCCATCGGTCCTTCCTGTCGAAAAGACATGGGTGACAATCCCCCGCGCGGCGCGCGACGAGAGTGCTGCAATCAGCGCTACACCCGAATCTGCAGCGCGGTCGCCTGAGCCGCAAATACGCACTGACCGTTGCGCCAGTCAGCGCGCAGGTATGGCGATCGTTGGGGGTGCCCCACCCGATTGCCTCGTGAACGCCGTGCCGCCGCTGGTGAATCCGGGAACGATGTTCATAACGATGTGCTCGCAACGCATGAGCGCTTTGGCCTGAATAACAGCACGTCTCCGCAGTTCGATCCGTGGAGTACCAGTACCGAGCTGGCGTTTTTCGATGGCCATCTCAAGGGACTGCCGGGCGCGCGTGCGTACCTCACGTCGGCCAACCTCCAGATCGTGAGCGCTGGCAAGGCCACAATATCGGGGCGCTGACGGGCGAAAGTCCGCGCCATGCTCTATCTTGGCGCGGTGGCGTCTGTCGGCAACGCCGCCGTGTCACGATCAGGTTTGCCGGTCGCCCGCCCACCCGGGGTGCCCACCGCGACGATGGAGCAGATGACGGGAACCGCCGACACCGCCGAGCTGCTCAACGCCGAATTGAGCCTGCTGGCATTTCAACGGCGGGTGCTCTCGCTGGCGCAAGATCCGTCGGTGCCGTTGCTCGAGCGGCTTCGATTTCTGGGTATCATCACCAGCAACATCGACGAGCTCTACATGGTGCGTATGGCCGAACTCCGGCTGGCCGCCGTTGACGAACGCGAGATTGGACCGAACCCGTTGCGCGCCGACTACGGAGAACGGGGCTCTGCCGCCGAGCGCCTGGAGGCCGTCGAGCACGAGATCGCCACGATTCTCGCTGCGCAGGCGCAGTGCGCGACGCAATGTCTGGCCGAAGCCGCCATCCATGGCGTGGGTCTGCTCACGTGGGATGCACTCACTGGCGCTGAGCGCGAAGCGCTGCGCACACGCTATCTCGAAGAAATTCAGCCCGACCTGATCCCGCAGGCCATTACCCTGAGTCCGGGGTATCCGCTGCCGCATCTGCCACATCTTGGGCTGTTCGTCGCGGTGGTCTTTCGCGCCCGCGCCGGCGAGCGCACGCGCCTTGCCGAACACGAACTGCCTGGCGACGTGCCGCGACTGCTTCCGATTTCAGGACGGTCAGGCGCGGTGATCGCCATCGAAGAAGTGCTGCGTGCCAACGCACACCTGCTGCATCCCGATGCCGTGGTCGATGGCACGTATCTGTTTCGCGTTACGCGCGGCGGGGACCTGCAGATTCTCGAAGACGAATCGAGTGACCTGCTCGGTGCAGTGGCCCTGGCCACCGAACGGCGTCCGCACAATCCCGCTGTGCGCGTGGAAGTGGAGCGCAGCATGCCGGCCCACGTTGGCACCTTGATTCTCGACAACCTGCGTCGCGAAGCCTTTGGGCGTGACATGGAACTCACCGTCGATGCCGTACAGGTGGTGGACGGCCTGCTCGACCAGCGCTGCCTGCAAACACTGCCGTTGCCACTTGGAGAGCCGTTCGAGTATCCGGAACTGAGTGCGCATGTCCCGATTGCCGCCGACCAGTCGCTGTTTGAGGCGATTCGGCAGGGCGACGTGCTCGTCCATCATCCGTTCGAATCGTTCGACGCCACAGTCGTACGTTTTTTCCAGGATGCGGCTCACGATCCCGACGTCACAACCATCAAGACCACACTGTATCGTGTTGGCAATCCATCACCAGTGGTGGAAGCGCTGCTGACGGCCGCGCGAGCGGGCAAGCAGGTGTTCGCGCTGGTGGAACTGCAGGCGCGATTCGACGAAGAGCACAACGTGCATTGGGCGCGCACGCTGGAGCGCGCCGGCGGACGCGTGGTGTACGGTCTTCCCGGACTCAAAGTGCATGCCAAGATGGCGCTCGTCGTCCGCCGCGAGGGGACCGTGCTGTCGCGCTACGTGCATGTCGGCACCGGCAACTACAACACGCGCTCCGGTCGGCAGTACACCGACTTGAGTTTGTTCTCTACGCGCGACGCGCTTGCGACCGACGTCGGCAACCTGTTCCACGCGTTCGAGACGGCATCACCGCTGCCACCGCGATTGCCCCATGGCGCACTCGTCGCGCCGCATCAACTGTTGACGGCCCTGTTGCACCTCATCGACCGCGAATCCGAACACGCGCGCGCCGGTCGACCTGCGCAAATTACGATCAAGGTGAACGGCCTCGCCGACACCGAGGTGGTGCGCGCCCTGTATCGCGCGTCGCAAGCGGGGGTGCGCATTGACCTCGTGGTCCGTGGCATCTGCACGCTGCGCCCCGGCGTGACCGGGCGCTCACAGAGAATTCGCGTGGTATCCGTGGTCGGGCGCTTCCTCGAACACTCGCGCATATATCGGTTCGCCAACAACGGGGACACGGAGTACTTCATCGGATCATCTGACTTGCGACCGCGAAACTTGAGGCGTCGGGTTGAGCTGCTGGTGCCCATTCCCAACGCCGAGCACCGCCGTCGGCTCGACATGATTCTCAGTCGCTATCTGGACGATCCGACGGCCTGGGAATTGACGGAACGCGGCACCTACGAACGACGCTCCGGGAACGCCGAGGGCGCCCAGCTCACGCTCACTCAGGATTGCCCGTGACACCCAATCGATGGCGCGTCCCTGTTGGTGCCGTGCTCGTGCACCTGTGCATTGGCTCGGTATACGCATGGAGCACGTTCAATCGCCCCATTCAACAGCTGTTCGTTGGTCAGCCGTGGTGGTCGAACCCGCCGTACACCACGTTCACTACGGCGCTGGCTTTACTGGGCTTGAGCGCTGCCATTGGCGGACCATGGGTGGAACGTCGCGGTCCGCGGGTTGCCGCCCGCACTGCCGCTCTCTTCTTTGGCAGCGGACTGCTGCTTGGTGGCGTCGGACTCGCGTTCCGGCAACCGCTGCTCGTGTTCCTCGGCATGGGTGTTATTGGCGGCATCGGCTGCGGCATCGGGTACATCGCCCCGGTCAGCACGCTCGTGCGCTGGTTTCCCGATCGCCGCGGCATGGCCACCGGTATGGCCATCATGGGCTTTGGCGGCGGGGCGTTCATCGCCGGATATCTCAATGTGTTCCTGATCGCGCGCGTGGGAATCGCCACCACGATCATGGTGCTTGGCGCGACTTATCTGGTGATCATGTTCGTCGGTTCAACACTCCTTGAGACGCCGCCGCGCGGATGGGCGCCCGAGGGATGGACTGGCAGCGTGCGCACAACGGCGCAACGGGCCGCGATGATCGCGACGGACAGCGTGACCCGCAACGCGGCCGTACGAACCCCGCAGTTTCTGCTCCTGTGGGGCATTCTGTTTATCAACGTGACGGCCGGCATCGGGATCCTCGCGCAGGCATCGCCGATGATGCAGGATCTGTTTGGCCGCACACCGCTCCAGGCCGCCGCCGTTGTATCGCTGATCAGCATTTTCAACGCGTCGGGGCGATTCGTGTGGGCGTCGGCTTCGGACTATCTGGGCAGACGCAACACGTACGCGATCTTTTTTGCGTTGCAGTTCCTGTTATTTCTGGCCATTCCGCGCCTTGCGGCACAGGGTCAATGGCTGCTGTTCGAGATCAGCCTGTTCGCGATCTTCACCATGTACGGCGGTGGCTTCGCCACCATTCCCGCCTTCCTGGCCGACATTTTTGGTCCACTCAATGTGGGCGCGATTCATGGTGCGGTGCTCACCGCGTGGAGCGCCGCGGCCATTGCCGGACCGGTCATCATCACCGAGCTCTCTAATCGGGCCAGACGCGCAGTGCCTGTCGGTGGCGACCACGTGCACATCTACGATGTGCCGTTGCAGTTGCTTGCCGCGTTGCTGGCTGTCGGCTTTCTGTTGACGCTGTTCGTTCGCCCGCTGCGCGCAGCCTCGCATGCCGCCTGAGCCCCGCGCGGCCCGCATCGTCATTGTCGGAGGCGGCTTCGCGGGCATCGGCATGGCCATTCGGCTGCGTCAGCACGGCATCAACGATTTCGTGATCCTCGAGCGCGCCCCCGATCTGGGTGGCACCTGGCGCGATAACAGCTATCCCGGCTGCGCCTGCGATGTCCAGTCAACCTTGTATTCGTTTTCGTTCGCGCCAAATCCGTCGTGGAGTCGGGTGTTCTCGCCACAGGCAGAGATCTGGGCGTACCTGCGTCACTGCGCGGCGGTGTTCGACATTGAGCAGCACTTCGTATTCGGACAGGATGTATCGGGCGCCGTGTGGAATGAGCACGCGCATGAGTGGACCGTAACAGCCAGCGACCACCGCTGGCGCGCCTCTATCGTGATTGCCGCCACCGGCGCGCTCAGTGACCCGGTCATTCCCGCGCTTCCCGGTCTGGAGTCCTTCGGCGGTCGCGTATTTCATTCGGCGCAATGGGACCACCACTTCCCTCTGCTCGGCGCGCGCGTGGCCGTGATCGGTACGGGTGCATCGGCCATTCAGTTTGTGCCGAAAATCCAGCCGATGGTACAGCAATTGTACGTGTTCCAACGTACGCCGCCGTGGATCATGCCACGTGGTGACCAGGCCATTTCTGCCTGGCGACGTTCGCTGTACCGCACCATTCCCGCCGCACACGCCGTTGAACGCCTGACGCAGTATGCGGTGCGCGAAGCCATGTACGTGCCCTTTCGCAATCGCCGCGTGGCGCGACTCGCGGAACGACTCGCCCGTCGCCACCTGCGGGCGCAGGTGCGCGACCCGCTGCTGCGCGTTCGGCTCACCCCCGACTATGTCATCGGCTGTAAGCGCATCCTGCTGTCCGATGATTATTTCCCGGCGATCACGCAGCCCAACGTTGAGCTGGTTACCGATCATGTTGTGTTGGTGCGTCATAACGGCATTGAAACGGCGGATGGGAGGGTGCGACCAATTGACGCGATCATCTTCGGCACCGGATTCCGACCCACCGATCCGCGCCTCGCGCCACTCATCATTGGGCGCGACGGCCACTCACTCGCGCAGGCGTGGCAGGGCAGTCCGTCGGCGTACATGGGAACCACCACAACCGGTTTCCCGAATCTGTTCCTGTTGATGGGCCCAAACACCGGACTCGGTCACTCATCCGTACTCCTCATGATCGAGGCGCAGATTGAGCATGTGTTGCAGGTGCTCGCTCGCATGCAGGCATGCGGCGCCGTTGCCGCCGAGCCAACCGCTGACGCGCAGAACCGGTATGTGACATGGATCGACAGGCGTCTGGAGTCCACCGTGTGGAACAGCGGCGGATGCAAGAGTTGGTATCTGGATGGCACGGGCCGCAACTCCGCATTGTGGCCCGACCGGGTGGGAACGTTTCGACGCACCGTATCCCGGCTTCGTCCCGACGACTACCACCTGACATGGTGAGGGAGGTGGGTGTCTGATGTGTGCGCGCGCACCGAGGGAATCACCCCCCTGTCGCCAGATACCGGTCGAGCGCTTCGTAGCTGTCATTCATACCGCGCTCCATCCCTGCTCCCATCATCCCGTCGCGCTCTTCCGGCGTGAAACACTGCAGCGTGTTGATGATTTTTGTGCGACCGTCGTCCAGCGCTACAAACGTCGTGCTCTCAATGCTCACATAGCCCGGCATCCCGTCCCACTCGAACGTGCGGACAATGCGCTCCTTTGGAGTGACCTCGCGATAGCGCCCCTCGAATCCATTCACCTGTTCGCCGCTGCCAGTCGGCGAATACTCGACATATCGCCAGTGACCACCGCGCTCAAGTTCCATGCGCTCAACCACCAGTGTGTTGCCGCGACCCCACCACTGCGACACGTTGGACGGGACCGTATAGGCATCCCACACCCGATCACGCGACGCATCGAAAATGCGTTCCACATACATCCCGCGATCCCCCTGCGTAGAAATCTTCGCATATCGCTCGGACTGCGTCATCGGTCGGCCTCCTTGGTACGCTCGAGGAACGCGTCGAGGCGGTCGAAGCGCGCGTCAAGCATCGTTTGATAGGTAGCGATCCACGCCGCCTCGGTCTCCAATCGCCGAGGCCCGGCGCGGCAGGTGCGTACACGACCAACCTTGTTGCTGGTCACCAGCCCTGCAACCGGCGCCGGTTACCACCAAGCGCCTTGCGGGACCAACCCCTCTGACTTGCGGTTGTTGCACACCGTGTGTAGCTTCTCACACATGGCGACCAACATAGCACTCAACGAGCAGCTGCTCGACGAAGCACTTCGGCTCGGCGGTCATCGCACCAAGAAGGACACGGTGAACGAGGCGCTCGCCGAATACGTGCTGCACCGAAAGCAAGCAGGTATCGTCGACTTGTTCGGGGCCGTCGATATCGACGCAACGTACGACTACAAGAAGCAACGTCGTCGCCGGTGAACGTGCTGGTCGATACGGCCGTGTGGTCGCTGGCGCTTCGTCGTGCCAAGACGCCGTCCTCGCCAATCGTGTCCGAACTCCGCGAACTCGTCCGAGAAAGCCGAGTCGAGATCATCGGACCCATTCGGCAGGAGTTGCTCTCCGGCGTAAAGGTCGATTCGCAGTTTCAGCTGTTGCGGCAGCAGTTGGAGGCGTTCCACGATATTCCGCTTGAGTCGGTAGACTTCGAGACCGCCGCAACGTGCTACAATCAATGCCGAGCGGCGGGAATCCAAGGGTCCAATACCGACTTCCTGATTTGCGCCGTCGCGAAGCGTCGCGAATTGACCATCTTTACCGACGATGCCGATTTCACGGCGTTCCAGCGGGTACTGTCACTCAGGCTGCACGCCGCGCGCGGCTGAGCGTAGCGCTCAGTCCGCCCCACATACTGTCCACTTCGTACCCACCAACTGTCCTGAATCGCGGATACCCGCCGCTATCGCCGCGGTCTAACTCGTTACCCTCCCGTCCGTTCAGCAAGGGTACGAATTATGCAGTTGATTGCGTCAGCAGTTCTACATCCGTCCTTTGCCGGAGCGGCATCATGATCCGCAAGCTCGCCCTCGCCACGGCCCTCTCGCTCGCCGCGCTGTCCTCGGCAACTCCAGCCGTTGCGCAGTCGGGCATCCCGCCCGCCGACTATGTCAATGAGCAGCCGCGCTACTCGGCCAACCAGCTCGACAACCTCGTCGGACCCATCGCGCTGTATCCCGACGCGTTGCTGGCCCAGGTGCTCGTTGCTGCCACTTTCCCCGATCAGATTCAGGAGGCCGCACGCTATGTGCGCGCCAACGGTACGGCCGGTATCGACGACCAATCGTGGGATGTGAGCGTGAAAGCCGTCGCACACTACGCGTCGGCGCTCAACATGATGGACGACAAGTCCGACTGGACGGCGACGCTGGGTCGCGCGTACGCCAATCAGTCCAGTGAGGTCATGGCCAGTGTGCAGCGCCTGCGCGCCATGGCCGCGCAGCAGGGCAACCTGGTATCCACGCAACAACAGCAGGTAGTGAACGACGGCAGCAACTATGTCATCGCGCCGGCGCAACCCCGCGTGATCTATGTGCCGGTGTACGATCCGATCATCATCTACACGCGTCCGGTGTTCGACGCCGGCTTCGCCAGTCGCTATTGGTCGTGGGGTGTCGGTTTCCCCATTGGCGGATGGCTGTCCTACGACCTCGATTGGCGCGGACGCAACGTGTACTACAACGGCTGGAATGACGCGTACTACGAGTACGGCGGCGGATGGCGCGCCCGTTCGCGGCCCTTCATCCAGATCAC
>JANMRE010000219.1:0-3016 GCA_031370885.1 Gemmatimonadaceae bacterium | reverse complement strand
CAGATGTCCCGCTTGTCGGAGTTGTGCTCCGGCGCGTCGTGCCCCCGAAAACACCGCGCGCAGCACCGACTCCGGCGCGTCGAACGGTGCCATCACCATTACCCCCATCACCCGCAGGTGGTGCAGCACGTGCCAGCGCTCCGCCATGGCGGCCACTGCGTCTGGCTCGACACCACCCTTACTGTCCTCGCCACTCACGTTCACCTGCATCAGCACATCGAGTACCACGCCCACCGCCTGCGCCGCTTGATCGAGCGCTTCGGACAACCGCACGCTGTCGACGCCGTGCACCAGCGAAAACCGCGTGGCCAGCTTTGCCTTGTTGCGCTGCAGATGACCGATCAGATGCCACCGCACGGGCGCGTGTACCTGCGCCATTTTGGCTGCGGCCTCCTGCACGCGATTCTCGCCAACATCCAGCACGCCAGCCCGCCACGCGGCCACCACCGCGTCGGGGCCGTGTGTTTTTGTTACGGCAATCAGGGTGACAGACTGTCCATGCCCGCCGCGCTCCGCTGCCGCCGCGATACGCCCACGGACCTCGGCGACACGCAACGAAACCGATGCGTCAAGCAGCGAGGCGCCGGAGTCCGAAATTGGCATAGCATAAGAACTTAGCCACCGTTACAGGTCCCCACAAGTAACGAATCGGTCAGTACCCGCACCTGCGTGCATCGGAGCATGCCTTGCAGTTGACTGGCCGCCGGATCGGCACCTGTCGGCAACGCTCCGAGCGCCGACGGAGGAACGCGTTCGCCCGCACGGATCATGACCGCAGGCACCAGACCAATTGTTCCCGACGGGAGCGCATTGGTGGGTGCATACACCAGCCCTTCCAGCGTCCAGCCAGCATCGGGATCAATCAGGCGACGATCGCTCGCGCTCAATAAAACGCTCACGCGTATCGGACGCCGGGCCAATCCGGCCCGCATGGCCGAGGAACGCAGCACGGCGCCGAGGCCCGGCCATCGGTCCACAGCCACTGACGGTAGCAGTGCATCCCGACGCACCAATTGATCGCGGTACCATCGTGCGCCCAACAACGGCACAGTCACCACCAGCACATCGGGTCGCACCTGCTCAACCTGTTGCAAATACCACAGGGGAAACGAGTCGTTGTCACCCGCGGTGTAGAGGACGCCGTTCGCCGGCACCGACTCGAGCAACAGCCGCGCCGTTGTGCGCGGCAGCGTCGCCACCGGCTCACGCGTGCGATCCATCGCCGACCGATTGGCCAGAAGCGGCACCGCAGCCAACGCGAACGGCAACACCGTAAACACGCGCGGCAGGCGTTTCGCAAATTGACGAGCAATAGCGGACATCCCTGCCCCCGCGCAGAGACCCCAGCTCCAGAATCCCAGCACGAAGAAGTAATCGCGCTCGCGCGCCTCGTGCGCCGCAGCAGTGGGCAGCACGCCGGCGCCATACGAGGGACCGGCGTGCATGTTGAGCCAGAGTGCCACGCCGAATGTGCCGCTGATCAGCACGAGAAGCATGGCACGACCCACGCGGGCGTCATGTTGCCACATCGCGCGAACACCCAATGCCCCAAGCCACACCCACGCCAACGACAGCAGCGTTCGCGACCACGACGGCGCCGGTTCGGGGTGCAGCCCATACGCGACCTGCCAGTCGGCCCACTCGAACACGTTTCCCATCTGCAGCCACAACGGTGCAACCCGCGGCCACAGCCCGGCAACCGCGTACTGCCTTCGCTGCAGCACGTCCAGCAACGCCGCCACCGTAGTGGGATGGCCTGAATCAAGCTGGGGTGCGCGCGCCGACAGCAGTGGCAGAATGGCGATTGCCGACAGTCCGAGCGCCAGCAAGGCGAACCAGCCCACCACTTCGCGTGTGCGAGGTGGTTTGCCGCGCCAGGCAAGTGCCACGGCGGCCGGCAAGGCCACCAGTACGCTGAGATGCAGTGGCACCGCGAGGCCGACCAGCAACGCCATAACGCCGCGCCACCGCTCCCGCGCATCGTCCACGGCGTTCGGTCGGCCGGCGCGCTCCCCCGCGGCCAACAGTGCGACGCTGAACAGCAGCGCCACAGAGTACACCTCTGTCTCGGTGGCATTGGCCCAAACGGTCATCATCGTTCCGGCAGACACGGCGGCCGCAACCGCGCCCCGAGTTCCGATCCAGCGCGTCACCATCGCGGCCCCGATGCCGCCGGTGAGTGCGCCGGCACACACCGACAGCAGGGTAATGGCGCGCACCGGTCCCGAAAAACTGAACAGTTGCCACGCGACATGACCCATTAACACCCACAGCGGCGTACCCGGTGGATGCGGGATACCCAACGTGCGCGCTGCGGTCGCCAGTTCCGAGGCATCCCAGAATGTGAGGTCGGGGGCCGCCGTCGCGAGATACGTGGCGAAAAGCAGGATCGTGCTGATGCCGCCCGCCACAGCGGCAGGCGGCAGCTGAAATCCGCGTCGCGTCAGTGACCGGGCGCCCTCAGCCCGGTCACCCGTAACCGACACACTCAGGCAGGCGCCACCTCTGGTCCACCCAGCAGCGGCGGTGCCGCCGGGCGTGCCGTGGGCGCCATGGGTGGCAACACGGTAAGCGTGGATGCCGGCAACGCATCGGGCGGCAGTCGAGGCGGCAGCTCCTTGCCGGCCTTGAGCACAATGATGTCCTCACGCGTGAGTGTCTCGCGCTCAAGCAGTTGTGTGGCCACGATGTCCAGCAACGACCGATTCTCCGTGAGCACCGCCACGGCGCGCGCATGCGCTTCCGTGACCACGCGCTTCACTTCCGCATCAACCAGTTGCGCCGTCTGCTCGGAAACCTCACGGCGTGATTGGATTTCACGACCCAGGAACAAGTCCTGCTCGTTGTCTCCCACCAGAATCGGACCGATCGCGTCGGACAACCCCCACTGCATGACGTAGCGCCGAGCAATGCCAGTTGCCTGCTGAATGTCGCTGGCCGCACCGGTGGTTACGCGGTCGCGACCAAACACAATTTCTTCAGCGGCACGACCGCCGTAGGCCATCACGAGTCGGGC